>JALQST010000022.1 GCA_023264315.1 Nodosilinea sp. BSH.14 | reverse complement strand
CTGAGCGGTATTTTATTCGCTAGCCTAGTCATACTGAGAATGGCTGATGGCCCGACGGCGGCCCTGGCGTTTCCCTGCGTCCCCGAAGTTTTGTCTTGCGACCGCTGGAGGTTTGCCGATGCCCGATGCCCTGATGTATCAAGAGGACATGTACGTGGTGCTGATGCCCGGTGAGGCCGAGGGGTTTGCCACCCCCGAGGAATTGCTGGCCCAGTTGATGGATCTACTGAGCCAACGCCAGGACGACCTGCCCCGCGATGTGCAGAAATTTCGCACCGTGGCAGAACAGGCCCAATATCTGCGGGATACGGGCTGCGAGCTGGAACTTCGCCCCGGTGAAACCATGCAGTGGTACGTGGTGCGCCTAGAAAAATCCTGAAGTCTCAATCGCCTATCCGTAGGGGCGAGGTTTCCTCGCCCCGCTACCTGCCCCGATTAGTCCGAGTCGTGCCACCGGGTGGGGCGCACCCCGCCTTGCTCCCAGTGCCAAGCCGCCTCAAAAAAGTTGAGTTCGCACACCATGGCATAGCGGTAGGTGCGCTGGGTGAGGTCGTTATCGGCGGCCTGGGCGTTGACAAAAGCTTCAAGCTGCTGGGCCAGGGGCTCGAATTGATCGCTGCTGTAGGTGTCAATCCAGGCGGTGTAGGGGTGGGGCTGGGCCTGGTGGGCGGCAAGGGATTGCCCCAAAAAGGCATAGAGCCGCATACAGGGGGCCATGGCCACGGCGGTGGTGCTCGGATCGGCACTCCAGGCGGTGTTCAACAAAAAGTCGGTATATGGCCGGGTGGCGTGGCCGGGGGTCACAGATGCCAAATCTACGCCCCAGTCCTGAGCATAGCTGCCGTGCAGGCTCAGTTCCTCCAGCACCCCCGTGGTGAGCCCGTGGAACACCTGAAAAATGTCCCAGGTGGGAGCCTTGGCCGCCGCAAGGCTGTAGGCCCGGGCAAAGGCTTCGAGGAAAAAAGCATCCTGGCCCACATAGTAGGCAAACTTGGCCCGATCTAGACTGCCATCACCAAGGCCCTGGACAAAGGGGTGGTTGAGGGTGGCCTGGGCGAGATCTTGGTTGGCCTGCCAAAGGGCTTGGGAGAGGGTGGGGTGGGTCATGGGTGATCCAGACTGTGGGGGTAAGGGATGGACCGGGCTAGCGCCATCAAGGCCCATTTTAGGCCAGCCACCCCCGGACAGCAGCGGGACAATCCACCGAGACCGGGCTGGGGACAACGAGAAATCGTCTGCGATGCTTGACCAAGGTTTGCAGCTACAAGGTTTGCAGCTACAAGGTTTGCAATTAAAGTTTTGTAATTCTGGCTACAGTTCTGGCGTGATCTTCGGCAAAATGTAATTGTCGCTACAGAACGCAGGAGTCTTGCCATGCTTCCTCCCAACTCCAGCCAACATCGTCGCCAGGTCATCACCGAACTGCGTCACCAGCTCCGCTACGCCAGCATTGAAGAACGGTCTCGCATTCGTCAAGAATTGAATTTCTGGATGCAGCACCGCTAGGCGTTGTCGGCCTTCCCTTGCGAAGGCCAACCGTCCAGGTTGACAGCACTTGGCCCCTTGCCCCTTGGGTGAGGGGTTTTGGCTTGGATGGGGGCCGTGGGTATCGGTGCTTCGGGTAGGCTGATGGTGTCCCTGAGAGACGTGGCCCTATGCCCCTTGCCCTGTCCATTGACGATTTTTTGCAGCATCCCGGCCCGATTTTGGATGTCCGTAGTCCGGGGGAATATGCCCAGGGCCACATTCCGGGGGCCATTAGTTTCCCCCTCTTTACCGATGATGAACGGGCCAAGGTGGGCACCTGCTATAAACAGGTGGGCCGTGATGAGGCGGTGGAACTGGGGTTTGAGATCGCAGGGCCAAAGTGCGCCGCCTTTGTGCGGCAGGCCAAGGCCTTGGCCCCCGACCGCCGCCTCCGGGTGCATTGCTGGCGCGGGGGAATGCGCAGCGGCGGTGTGGGCTGGATCTTGGCCACAGCGGGCTTCCAGGTCTACACCCTAGACGGTGGCTATAAGGCTTATCGTCGCTGGGTGCGCCAGGTTTTGGCCACCCCCAAACCCATGATTATCCTGGGCGGCATGACGGGCACCGCCAAAACGTTGATTTTGCACGAACTGGCCCAGTTGGGGGAGCCCGTCATTGACCTCGAAGGGTTGGCCAACAACCGGGGTAGCAGCTATGGGGCGTTGATGCTGCCCCCCCAGCCCTCCACGGAGCACTATGAAAACCTGCTGGCGGCGGCGTGGGCAAAATTCAGTGGTGATCGCCCCATTTGGCTAGAGGCCGAAAGCCGCCGGGTGGGCACCTGTCGCATCCCCGATGAACTGTTTTTGCAGATGATGGCCGCCCCCACCCTGGAGATCACCCGCTCGGTGGAGGAGCGCCTAGACCTGCTGGTCTCCCTCTACGGCGAGGCCAATCCAGAGGACTTAATCATCGCCACCCAGCGCATCCAGCGACGCCTCGGCGGGCAACAGGCCAAGGCCGCTGTGGACTTCATCCGGGCCGGAGACCTCCGATCCGCCTGTGCCATCATCCTTAACTACTACGACCGCACCTATCGCCATGACCTCGAACGGCGCGGCCAAACCCTGCCCACCCTCAACCTCACGGGTCTCTCCCCCAACGAAAGCGCCCAGCATCTTCGTCAACACCTACCGCAAACCCTAGCCTTGACCCCCTAGGGCCACCGTTGTTCCCCACCTCGATGGCGTACCTCCATGCTCTGATCTGGCCTAACCCCATGGTCGCGGCTGTTGGCCCAAGTCCCCATTACGGTTCCGCCATAGTTGGCCCATCCACCAGCCGAGTTCGTTAGCCTTGAGGCGAAATCCTGTATGGAGGTCGTTGGTATGACCGATTCTGCCCAAGACTTTCGGTTTGCAGTGTCCCAGTATGCCCAGGCGGCGCTGCGGGATGTGGTGGGGGGCCTGTCCTTGGATGAGTTGCTGTCGGAGCGGGAGCAGATTCAGCAACAGATCGGCACCATTGTGGAAACCCAGGCGCGGGAGTGGGGGATGCACATCGACGCCATTCGCCTGCAAGATATTGAACTGCCCGAAGACCTGAAGCGGATGATGTCGCGCCAAGCCTCGGCGGAGCGGGAAAAACGCGCCACCATCACCAAGGCCGAAGGGGATCGCCTCGCGGCCCGCAGCTTGGCCCAGGCCGCCGCCATCATGGCCCGCAACCCCATTGCCCTAGAACTGCGAACCCTGCAAAGCATTGACCCGAGGACTCGGAGATGGTTAGCGAAAGAGAAACTGGGCTAGAGGGCCTGGATTAAAGGGCCTGGATCAAAGAGGGCCGACCTTGGCCCTGAGGCTGTCGATCCACCCCGAGGCTATCGATCCATCTGGGGCCTGGTCATCCTCCTCACGGCGTCATTCTCCACCAACACCACGGGCCGCAGACTGATTTCAACCACCGCCTGCGATACCGATCCCACTAGCACCTCCTCTAGGGGGCGATGGCCGCGCTTACCCATGATAATTTCGGCGACGCCATAGGTTTGGGCGGTGTCCACAATGGCTTCGGGCACTGGGCCAGGGGCGGTTACAAAGCGGTAGCGGATATCGGCCAGCCGTTGTTTGGCCAAATCTTGCAGGGATTCCACCGCGTCTGGGTCATCCACCTGAATGACGTGCAGCACAATCACGTCGCTATCGCTACGGCGGGCCAGTTCGGCGGCTTTAGTAAGCACCTTCTGCGCCAGGGGTGAGGTATCGACCGCCGCCAGCAGCACCATCTGTTGGGCCACGGTGACTTTGGTGGGATCTACCTCGCCCCGTTCCAGCAGCTTGGGGGCAAAGGTGGGAATGGCCCAGGCTCCTAGGGGAGCCGTCACCAAAATCGACAGGGCCGACAAGGCCAGAATCATCTCGCCGCCCTCAACCCCCTGGGCCAGGGGAATGGCCCCAATCGCCGCCTGCACCGTGGCCTTGGCCGAGTTCCCGGGCAGCAAAAACAGCCGCTCCTTCCACGTCCAATTGCTGCCCACCGTAGACAGATACCAGCCCAGGGAACGCCCTCCCAGGGTGCCAATCGCCAGCACCAGCAGACCCACCAGCAGCGTATCCCCCAGCACGCTCAGATCAATGCTCGCCCCCAGCAGCACAAACAGAATGATTTGGGCAATTGTCCACAGGCCATCAAAGCCGCCCCGCAGCCGCCGCGCCAGGGGAGCATCTAGCTCAATCAAGAAGAATCCCGTCACCATCACCGCCAGATAGCCGGAGAAGATCGGAAAATCCTCAGCCAGCACCACCAGCAACAGGGCAAACCCCGCCGCCACCAGGGCATCTTGCACCGCATTTTGAGTCCAGTTTTGCCGCGCCAGCAAGGATACCAGCAGCCATGCCGTTAACCATCCCAGTAACACCCCCAAGGTAATTTGGGCGATGATTTGCAGCGGCAAGAGCTGCACCGGGCTGAGGGTAAGGCCGCCCAGGGTCAACCCCGTGGCCGATCCCTGGCTGAGAACTGCCAGCAGCAGACTAAACCCCAGCAACAACAGCACATCCGACAGGGCGCTGCCGGTCAAAATCGCGTCAGGAATACCCTTTTTCACCCCCCAGCCCAGGCTTTTGAGCCGCAGCATGGCGGGCACAATCACCGCCGGAGACTCGGCCCCCAGCACACAGCCCAGCAGTAGTCCGGTGGCAAAGTCAAACTGAAACAGCGCCATGGTGGCCACGGCAATGGCGATAGCCTCGCAGGCCGCAGGCAAAAACCCCAGCCGCAACGCCACCGACCCCTGCTGGGCCAGCTTTTCGCGATCTAGGCCCAGGCCCGCCTTCATCAAAATCACCATCACGGCCATGGTGCGGAGTCCATCCGCCGCCGCCAGCACCCCAGGGCTAAGCACATGGCCCACCTGGGGGCCAAGCACAATGCCCACCAGCACCATACCCACCAAGGCCGGAACCTTCAGCCGTCGAGCGATCTGCCCGACGAAAAAACCCATCAGCAACATCCAAAGAATGCTCTCTAACATAGCGCCACGCGGTAATGCCATTGCTGTTGCTGTACCACAGGGGTTGGCCCCGATGGCTCAAGCCAACCCTCCGGGCAGTTTTTTGCAAGACTCGCATCGGATAGGTTCTAAGCTGAAAAAGATATAGGACGCCCTAGGAAACCTTGAACGACGCCACGGACTGCTTCAGAATATCCTTCATTTTGTCCCAGCGGTCTTCGTTGGTGGAGGCGTTGAAGGTGTAGAGCTTGCCCCGACGCACAATGGCGCTGGCTAGGTTGTGGCGGGTGCCGGCGGGCAGATCGGCCACATATTCCAGGATGTAGTAGGTCTTGCTGTCGGGGGTGTCCACGCGCTGGGCGCTCACCAGATCCACGTTGCTGTCGCTGTTGGCAATAGCGTTAAAGCTCTTAGACAGCTTATAGCCGACATCGGTGGGGGTGCCCAAATCCTCCAAATTCTTGCCTTCGGGCACGTCGCTAATCACCACACTGACATTTTCGGTTTCGTGGATGATGTCGTGGAATACCACGTCGGCGGCACCGGGCACCGTTACCTCAACCCAGCCGGTGGGATACATAAAGTCGTAGCCATCGTAGGGGTCTGCATAGCTCAGCAGGCCACCGCCACCACCCACACAGCTTTGCAGAGCAACGGCAACAACGAGAACGAGCACAGTGGCCAAACGCTTGAACATCGGTTGAAATCCTTCGGTCATGGTCGGTTTTATTGTCGCATTGATTGTTAGCCAGGGGTGGGGGATTCACTCAATTGGCCCCGGGGCGGATCCGTTCCTCACTCCCTTTAATGGAGGCGAGGCCGGGGGCTAGGCTGCCGGTTTTTCAAAGAACAGCAGGCGTTGTTGGGGCAGGCTGTCGTCGGTTTTGAGCCAGCGTAGCCCCACGGCGGCCATTTCTCGTTTCACCTGGGCTTCGCTCATCGTCCCGCAAATTCCCCCTCAGATTCACAGACCCTATCCCTTCTAGGGGCGGGCGATATTTACAGAACCTTAATCTGTTCTCGATGGGGCCTTAAGCTTGGGTCGTCATGATAAGAAGCATCGTGACGGATAAAGACGGGCTGTGGTGAAAGATGCTGTGGGCGCAGCCCAGCGTTCCCCAGAAGCGGAACGGATTTTGGTGATTGATGATGAGGACTTGATCCGCGAAACCGTTGCCCTAGCGCTGACGGATGAAGGCTATCAGGTGGTGATGGCCGAGTCGGGGCATCGGGCGATGGATCTGATTTTTCCGCCCCCGACCCGAGGGCCGCTGCGGCTAGATTTGGCCATTGTTGACCTGATGCTGCCCGGGGTGAATGGCCTCGATATCTGTCGGATGATGCGCCACCATCACCTCGATATTCCAATTTTGATCCTCAGTGCCCGAGGGTCGGAACTTGACCGGGTGGTGGGGCTGGAAGTTGGGGCCGATGACTATCTGCCCAAACCCTTTGGAATGCGCGAACTGGTAGCCCGCTGTCGCGCCTTACTGCGGCGTTCCCAGCGGAGCACGACGACCGGATCCTCCGTCCTCACCGGCAAAGATATCGTGCTCTATCAAGATGAAATGCGGGTGGTGGTGGCTGGGCAGGAGGTGGCCCTGTCGCCCAAGGAATTTCGGCTGCTGGCCTTGTTCATGCGCACACCCAACCGGGTTTGGTCACGGGAAGATCTGATCCAGGAAGTGTGGGGAGACGACTTCATGGGTGATCGCAAAACCGTCGATGTCCATATTCGCTGGCTGCGCGAAAAAATTGAGCCCAACCCCAGCTACCCCCAATACGTCATCACCCTACGCGGCTTTGGCTATCGGTTTGGCTAGGGGATAAATCAGCGACACGATTTACCCCTGGGTGTAGCATAGCTGAAGAAATACCGCGATCCAACAAATGCAATGCTAATCACCATCGAAATCCTGGCTAATCATTCAGAATCTGAAGAAGCCTTCTTAAAAATTTTTAGAGATGCCTTTTTTCAGATAGGACAGCCGTTTCTTGAGGCTCATCGAGCTATTCTAAGTGCTTGCTATAGAAATCCAGGGTTGTCCCCGTCTATGAAAGCCGGCACACCAGAAGCGGTAGCAATTACTTGGCTTAAGAAATATTGCAATAGCTATAATAACCGTATTTCAAGGCGCATCTCAAAACTTCCAGGCACAGTTGCCGATCCAATTATCAGTACTATTATCAACGCTCGTCTCAAGGATCTAACCATCGAGCATCTGGAGCAAATCAAGTATGCTCATAGACTTTCAATGTCAGCAGAGAATATTCAGGGATTATTGCTTGAAGAATTTCTAGCTGAGGAATTGTCTGATTATGGGTGGTATTGCTGTTGGGGCGAATCTATCCGTCATGTAGACTTTTGTAATATTGACGGTTCTCTTTTACAAGTCAAAAATCGCAGCAACTCTGAAAATAGCTCATCTGCTAGAGTCAGAATCAATCAACCGATTGATAAGTGGTTTCGCGTCGATGCTAAATCGGGTAGATATTACTGGTCTTATTTTAACGACAAATACAATACAGATCGTTTTTCAGAAGAAAGCTTTGCTGTCTTTGTTCAGCGAACTCTAAACGGGAATCCAGATGCATTAGCAGTAGAGGAAGATAATCCATGGCAAGATTTCTCAGATTTATCTAGCTAAGCTAAGCGATAGTTGCATAACTTGGTCTTCTGGGATATATCCCATCTCTGCCATCCAACTGATATCATCAGTTTTGTGATATCGGGAATAGGGAAAGTCTGGATAGATCAGATGGGTTTCACCTCTTAGAGAGGTTAGCAGCATGTTTGCGATTGCTCGTCCGAGAGAGCATGGAACAGCATTACCTACTTGTCGATACTGATCCAATAATCTACCTTCTATTATCCAGTCATCTGGGAATTCTTGAATACGCTTATATTCCTCAATACTGAGAGGTCTATCTGCCTCAGGATGAGCTAAATCAGTTGCAGGCATTGCTGGATGAGTAACCAACGTTGGAGCAGGTCTATCCCAAGCTAGTCTTCGATAAAAGCCTGTTTTCCCCCCCCCTGCGTAGAAAGATGCCCCTAATGCCTCTTGATGCAGTTCTACGGGCAAGTCTTTCCAATATTGTCCAGGTTTTAGCAATCGATAATATTTTAATCGCTTTTCAGGAAATTTAACGAAGTGATGGTTATCTTCGGATAGTCCTTCCAATACTTCTCGCAAAGTTTTCCACTTTGGTAGACCGTATAAGCTTTTTTCTGAGTGCGTTGGTGTCAGGTAGGGAAGTTTTTGGCCGTCACGACTGCAAGTAATAATAACTCTTTCTCGCTGCTGTGGAGAGCCAAAATTGGCAGCATTGTATAAGTTGAAGGAAATACTGTATCCTGCCTCTGTCAGTCGTTGTATAATAAAGATCAGTGCTCCTCCCCTCCGCTCATCTTGAGACAAAGGAGGGAAGCCAGATCCTCGCATTTCATGGGGTCTATGTTTAAGAGGAGCAGATAATAATCCCCTAACATTCTCAATAACTGCAAACCTAGGTTTAAGTTCGATGATTCTATCAATAAAGGTTAAAAAGACGTTGCCTCTCTCGTCATTAAATCCTTGACGCTTGCCAGCACTACTAAAGGCTTGACAGGGCGGCCCACCAACGATCAAGTCAATCTCGTCAGTTGTACTTAATCCAGCCTTTTGACGGATCTCCTCTGCTGAATAATTACGAATATCACCAATCAAAGCTATATCCGGGCGATTAGTTTCAATTGTCTTTCGTGCTGCGGCATCAATTTCGCAGGCCAGTAATACTTGAATTCCTTCCTTCTCAAGACCCAAATCTAGTCCCATACAGCCAGAGAAGAAACTTAAGGCTTTTAGGCTGGGCTTACTGAAGGAATGACGTCCGTGATCGGGCACATCCAAGCCCTCTCCCTTTGCCTTAGTACAATAATACTGAACAGATTCGGATGCTACGATCCAACGACTGCTAATCCTTTCTCCGCCGATCTCGCCTTGCTGAAGGAGCTGACGAACATATTGTTCTGAGCAATGGAGGATCTCAGAGGTTTCTTTCACAGAGAGGTACTGATCAGCCATGTTTCGGATGCGAAACTAAAATCAGGTACCCATGATAGCCCTGAAATAAAGGGTGTGCAAGGCTGGCGAGCAAATACTCTTGAAAGGCTGAAGCCCTCCACCGTTACGGCAAACCACTGCATCTCAGCTTGAGAATCTGCGACTACAAAGAGCGATTCACCTCAGTCCTAAAGTCCAAGCCAGGAGAGCCAACCATGACCGCTGACCTCGCCATCACTCGGGCATCCTCCGCAGCCAGGGCAGGGTGATCCCCCAGATTGCGGCTGGTGTCGGAGGACAACTACTATCGCCATAGCCCTGAAGGCTCATACGATAGGCCCGTCCACATTCGCGCCGTGCTCACCTACATATTGGAGGCCATCCCCATGGTGCTGGGGCGGCTGGCTTTAGGTACATGGTAGGGATCGACCTGTGGGCGCAGTTGTTGCCCAGGGTATGCCAGGGATGAAAAGACTTCTTTAAAAGTTCATCGTTGTGGACAAAAAGCCGTGCTAGTTTACACGTAGGTGCTGAGATCACCCTGGGGAAATTTCTACGGATGTCCCCGAACAACTAGGCCAGGGATCTGCCTGGGTGGGCGCTGGGCTGTCCGTTGAGCCGTGGGCCTGGGCTGGGCTAGGACATCACCCCGGGGGTGGAAGAGAAATCCGCGATGATGCCGTCATCCAGGCGGCGAGGCGATGTCTAAGAATGCTGCGTTGAGCTACCGTTTCATGGAAGAGTCTGACGAGGGTGGTCAGTCTGGGTGGAGTCTGGGACAGGCCCAGCGGATTCTCTACGACTTTTTGCTCGACATTGTGAACTATTGGCCCCCTGAGGATGTGCTCATCGAGTTCCGTAATCTTTTCATCCATCATGCGGAATCGACCAACCAGCAGGCCATACCAGCGCTACAGGTGATTCTGCTGGCCAATCATGAGGATGATTTCCGCAGTACGATCAAGCGCTGTTGCTACATTTTGGTGAATAACTGGGAAATGGCCCGTCGCTATGGGGCGATTCAGGACTTGGTGGATTTGTTCTCCGATCCCATGCTTCAGCGGAATACCCACTCCCCCACCCTCCGGCGGTTACGGACGTGGATTCTGGGCTTTGTCGCCAGCCCAGATTTTGAGGGAATGCGGCTGTTTGCGGCCCGGCTCAGCGAAGAACGAACCACGAACCCGCCAGGAATCTGGGCCAGCCGCTACACCTCCTACCTGCTGGTACCCCAATACATCAATGAAGGCAACCCCATTGAACAGCGCCAAGCGGCCAAAACCCTTTCCCGCCGCCTGAAGGATCAGTTCAAGTTGAACTTGGCGCTATATACCGCCCACAGCCAGTCGGGCTTGCCCCACCGCCCTACCACGCAAAACCCCACAACTCTGGGAGACAGCGTCCTGCGGCTCATTAAAGCCATCGTGGCCAAACGAGGGGAATACACCTATCACCACCTGGCCCGGTTGTTTCTCGAACAAACGAAGGATGTCTCCTACGCGAGTTTCAAGGCGGTCTTGCCGAAATATGTGCTGTTTACCGTCAGCGGCAACCCCATGGCCCAGCGCATTCAGAACTACTTGACGCCCCGCATCACCGCCCTCTATCCAGAGTCGAATCGGGATCAGCTGGATCCCTCCCTACTGCTGCGCACCTGCAACCGCCTGATCGACTACCTGATGACGGAGGATCGCCAATCCCCGTCACCGCTGTTTAGCCTGGTGCTGTCCCAGGGCAATGCCCTCACCTTGGCCATTGTGCTGCTGAAGGTGGTGCTCATCTCCCGAGGTTCGCAGATTTATGTCGAGGTTTGCATCGCGGATCTCATCCGCTATTACCAACAATTTCCGACGTCGGAATGCCAGTGGGTAATCCACTTCCTTGAGGTGTTTCGGGTCGCCTTCGCCATCTACACCGAAAACGTGGAATACAACCTCGTGCGGGTGCAGTCGCGCCTAGACCCGTCTGAGAACCCAGCCCTCGATCCCCTGGATGACCTGAATTCCTTTCGGATTTTTACCCGCAAGCTGGATAACCCCCGCATGGATCGGCGGTCGGATTAGAATTCTCCACATCCCAATCCGCCCCCCGTAGGGGCAAGGTTCCCTCGCCCGCCGAATCCCAATCCGACCCCCCGTAGGGGCGAGGTTCCCTCGCCCGCCAATACCGGGGCAACCCAACCGGACTTGGAATCAAATTGAGGCTAGGGATAGAAGGTGACGGCGGGCAGCCCGAGGGATTCATCCAGCCCCATCATCAGGTTGAAGCACTGCACCGCCTGGGAGGCTTGGCCCTTCATCAGGTTGTCGATGGCGGACATGACGATGACGCGCCCGGTGCGGGGGTCGGTTTCGAGGCCGATGAAGCAGCGGTTGGTGCCCCAGGCCCATTTGGTTTGGGGATAGACCCCATTGGGCAGTACCGTCACCCAGGGAGAACTGCGGTAAAAGGCTCCGTAGATGGTGAGCAGATCGTCGCGCACCAGGCCAGGATCGCGCAGGGTGGCGTAGATGGTGGACAGGATACCGCGCACCATGGGAATCAGGTGGGGGGTGAACTGGACTAAGACTTCATTGCGGGCCAGGTGGCTGCAAATTTGCTCGATTTCGGGGGTGTGGCGGTGGCGGGCCACGCCGTAGGCCGCCAGGGAATTACTGGCTTCCGCCAGCAGCATTCCGGTTTTGGCCACCCGTCCGCCGCCGGAGGTGCCGGATTTGGCGTCAATAATCAGGGTTTCGGGCTGGGCCAGACCTTGCTTCAGCAGGGGGGCAAGGCCCAGCAGGCTGGCGGTGGGGTAGCAGCCCGGACACCCAATCAGCCGTGCCGTGCGAATTTCGTCCCGGAACAATTCCGGCAGACCGTAGACCGCCTGGGCCGCTGTGCCCTTGTCCTGCCGTTCGCCGCCGTACCAAGATTGATAGACATCCAGGTTGTCAAAGCGGTAGTCGGCGGAGAGATCGAGTACCTTGCAGCCCTTTTCCAGCAGGGTGGGGGCCATATTGCAGGCGAGGCCATTGGGCAGCGACAAAAACACCACCTGGCAACGGCTGGCAATGGCCTCTAAATCCACTGCTTCCACCTTCAAATCCACCCGCCCTGTGAGGTGGGGATAAATCTCGGTATAGTCCTGTCCGGCGCTGCTGTCGCCCCCTAGATAGGTCAGTTCCACGGCGGGATGCTCCGTCAGCAACCGCACCAACTGCACACCGCCATAGCCCGATGCGCCAACAATACCAACCGAAATCTTGTCCACCGGAGTCTCGCTCATAACAACAGGGCCACCCATGAGGATAGTTAGGCTATCCAGGAAACTGCGCAAAAGATACCACAGATAATCCAGGGCGGATACGAGGTTTCATAGGAGGTTTGAGAAGACGTTACGAGGGACGGTCGGGCTGGGGAGCCATGTAGTGCTGGGCCATGGCGAGGGCGTCTTTAGCAAATCGGTTTCGCACTTCCTCTGGGCCGATGACGATGCAGTTGGCCCCGTAGCGGCGCACTTCTCGGAAAAACCAGAAGGTGTGGTAAATCTGGCGCACAATGCGGCGAGCTTGGTGGTCGGGGAGCCATTCGTTCACCAGGTCGGCTTTGGTTTTAGATCGATAGCTGAAGGCGAGGGCATTCAGCAGCCAAAATTCCACTTCAATGGCGCTGAGGTCGGGTTGCCAGTGGCCTGCGGCAGGGGAGATCACGGCTTCTTCGGGGATGCGGTCGAGACGCAGTGACCAGTTGTGGAGCAGGGCTTCGATGTCTCGGCTGCCCTCGGTTTCGTCGCACCAGCAGTTGAGGTATTGCCGCTCTTCGTAGGTGACGATTTTGGCATGGCGAATGGTGAAGTTCCACAGGCGGCCAGCGGCGTCTTGGTAGGTGAGGCAAAAGGGGCGTTGGCGGCGGATGCCTTGCTCCAGATCTGTGCGCCAGGAGGTGCTGGGTTTGGCCAGAAAGGTTTCAATTTCCTGGCGAAGCGGCTGGTTAATTTCGCTGCGTTCCAACAGCAGGGTGGCCAGTTCCACCGCCTCACTGAGGTAGCCCAGGTCAACACAGAGGTTGCGGGCCCGGTTGAGGGCGTCGATGCGTTCTCGGCTCCAGCCGTGGTTAATGGCGAGGCGCAGTTCCCCTAGGGCAATGGCCTTGACCAGCTTGGAGATATTGGGCTGACTGCCCCAGGTTTGGTCGAAGGTGAGGGCGAGGGACTCAAGCTGCTGTTTTTCCTGATCCGATACCGAGAGCGTGAGGGCGCGACCTTTGCGAGTCATAGGCGTGATAGCCCGATTGTACGGACACTTTTTGGAATAGGTCTCTTGAAGATCTCCATTGTCGTTGCGATGATGGGGGAAATCAATAAGATACGGACAGTTTGCTAAAGGTAAATTTTGGTGACTATCCGTGATGTTTTGTTGGCGTTTGTAACAGTGTGGCCCTCGGCCCTCACCCCAACCCCTCTCCCCAAGGGAGAGGGGCTTTCGGAACCATACGGTTCCTCCCCTTCTTGTCCCCCCTCTCCACTCGTGGAGAGGGGGCTAGGGGGTGAGGTCAAAGGCCATCGGGCGCGGGTATATCTAAAGACATTCCTGGGGATCCTAAAAACACGGGCAGGTTGACGTTTTGGAGAAGGTGGTTTGACGGTAATTACCCTGGCTACAGTCCCAAGTCCTGGGCGGATTGTCTATGTCCGGTCGCGGCAGTTTTTGGTGGAGGAGGTGATTCCGGCCCCGGTGGCGGGGGGCGATACCCTGGTGCGGCTGGCCTGCGTGGAGGACGATGCCCAGGGCGAACCCCTAGAGGTGTTTTGGGAGCGGGAGATTGATGCCCGTATCCTAGAGCCTTCCTCCTGGGAAACGGTGGCCCACAAGGGGTTCGACAATCCCCGCTATTTCTCAGCCTACCTCCATACCCTGAAGTGGAACTGCGTGACCTCCACGGAGCCGAAGCTGTTTCAGGCCCCCTACCGGGCGGGGATTGAGGTGAAGGCGTACCAGCTTGAGCCACTGCGGAAGGCGCTGCGGATGCCGAGGGTGAATCTATTCATTGCCGACGATGTGGGTCTAGGCAAAACCATCGAGGCGGGGCTAATTCTACGCGAGATGCTGATGCGGCAGAAGATTAAGCGGGTGGTGATTTCCTGCCCGCCCTCGGTGGTGCGCCAGTGGCAGGAGGAAATGGAGAGCCGCTTTGGCCTCACCTTTACGGTGTTTGACCGGGAGTTTGTGGCCACCAAACGGCGGCAGCGGGGCTATGGCATCAACCCCTGGAAAACCCACAACCGCTTCATTATTTCCCATGCCCTGCTGCGGGATGAGACCTATGCGGCCCCCCTGCGGGACTGGCTGGGGGAATTTGCCCCCGGCTCTCTGATGATTTTGGATGAGGCCCACAATGCCGCCCCGGCCAGTGCGTCCCGGTACGCGATTGATTCCCAACTCACCCGCACGGTGCGCGATTTGGCTCCCCGGTTCGAGCATCGCCTGTTTTTGTCGGCCACGCCCCACAATGGCCATTCCAACAGCTTTGCCGCTCTGCTAGAGATTCTCGATCCCCAGCGGTTTTGTCGGGGGGTGCCCGTGCGTAGCAAGAAGCTGCTAGATGCGGTGATGGTGCGGCGGCTGAAGCAAGACCTGAGGGACATTAACGAGCCGGACTTTCCAAAGCGGGAAATTATTCCGGTGGTGATTGATGGCCTGCCGGAGGATGCGCCGGAGCTACGGCTGGCCCAGTTATTGCAAACCTACCGCCAGCGCCGGGAAAAACGCCTCAAGGATGCCCCTCGTTCCACCCAAACCGCCGCCCTGCTGGTGCTGACGAATCTGCAAAAGCGGCTGCTGTCGTCCATCGAAGCCTTTGCCCGTACCCTCAGCGTCCATCGGCGGGCGATGGAAAAGCAGGCTCAGCGGCAGAGCACTATTCAGGGTAGCCTGTCCCTCTTACAAGAAAGCCCTGGGGCCGACGACGACCGCGCCGACTTCTCCGAAGACGAGGTGCGGTTAGAGGAAGATCGGCAGATGGAGCGGGCGACCTACGCCGCTGGGGAAGCCATTTCCCCCGAAGAGCTAGCCCTGCTGGAGGAGATGACTCAACTGGCGGAACAGGCCCGTCGCCAGCCGGACAGCCGCATCAAGGCTCTGGCCACCTGGATTCGCCAAAACCTCTGCCCAGACCTAGGCCAACCGGGGGCCAAGTGGCTCAATCGGCGGGCGCTGATTTTTACGGAATACGCCGACACTAAGCGCTACCTAGAGCAGCAGCTTAAGACCCTGATCGCCGAATCGAGCCAGGAGGATGACCGCATCGGCACCTTCCACGGGGGCATGGGGGATGAGCGACGAGAGGAGATTAAATCCGCCTTCAATGCCGACCCTGCCCACAACCCCCTGCGGATTCTAATCGCCACCGACGCCGCCCGGGAGGGGGTGAACCTGCAAAACTTCTGTGCCGACCTGTTCCACTTTGATGTGCCCTGGAACCCCAGCCGCATGGAGCAGCGCAACGGACGCATTGACCGCAAGCTACAACGGTCTTCCCTGGTGCGCTGTCACTATTTTGTGTTGCCCCAGCGACCCGAAGACCGGGTGCTGGATGTGCTGGTGAAAAAGACCCAGCGCATCCAAGAGGAACTGGGCAGCCTGTCGCCCGTGGTGGAGAAGAACGTGACCCAACTGCTAGAGCAGGGCATTCGGGCCGAGCAAACCGACCACCTGAGCCAATCCATTGACCAGGCCGACCAGGCCGACTCTGCCGGACGCAGCACCGCCATCAAAGAAGAACTAGAGGCCATCCGTCTGCGCCAAGACAAACTGCGCCAGCAGCAGGTGGAATTAGAGGGGATGTTGCGCGACTCCAAGACCTGGCTGGGGCTGAGTGATCGCCATTTTCGCGATGCGCTGTCGGTGTCGTTGGAAATCATGGGCGCACCGGGGCTGAGTCCCCTCTCGGCAGCGGAGGCGGTGGATAACGAAGATCGCAGCCGTTGGCAGGTGCCCGCCCTCGATCAACGGGCCGGGGCCGACCCCACCTGGGCCACCACCCTCGACACCCTACGCACCCCTCGCCAGCGGGGTCAAAAGCTCTGGGAGTGGCGCAAAGAGGCCCCCATTCGCCCGGTGGTGTTTCGAGATCCAGGATCTTTAGATGGCGAGGTCGTCCACCTTCACCTCGAACACCGCATGGTGCAGCGGCTCTTGGGGCGGTTCCTGTCCCAGGGTTTTCTGCATGACGAGCTGACGCGGGCCTGTGTGTGCCGCACCGACGACCCCGTGCCTAGGGTGCTGGTGCTGGGGCGGCTGTCGCTCTATGGGGAACGGGCGGCGCGGCTGCATGATGAAATCGTGACGGTGGCGGCGGAATG
This sequence comes from Nodosilinea sp. BSH.14, assembly GCA_023264315.1. Lineage (GTDB taxonomy): Bacteria > Cyanobacteriota > Cyanobacteriia > Phormidesmidales > Phormidesmidaceae > Nodosilinea. The sequence goes on along the minus strand of JALQST010000022.1, from coordinate 1,773 downwards.
GCTCGACCCAGAGGCCAGGGGCCGGGGTAAACTGCGACCCCTAACGGAGGGCGAAAAGAAGGATGTGATGCAGATTTTAGAAGAATCCCTCGCCAATCGGCGGCTACAAGCGGTGCCGGAAATGCTGATGGATCGGCTCAAGGGCTATGTGGGCGGCGATGTGGAGGACTTGCTGCCCCACCTAGAACGACGGTCGCAGCAGTTGACCGAAAGCGCTAAACGCAAGCTCACCCAACGGGGGGAACGGGAAGCGGCGGAAATGAAAACCCTGCTGGAGGAGCAGCGGGACAGAATCCTAAAACAGGAGCAGCAGTATGAAACGTTGCAGTTGGGCCTGTTTAACCGGGATGAGCTACGCCAAATTGAGGCGGATCGTCGCCACTGGCGCACTAGAGTGGAGCAGTTGGAGCAGGAGATTGTGACGGAACCGGAGCGGATTCAGCAGACCTATCAGGTGAAGGCTGAACGCATTGAACCCGTGGGGATTGTGTATTTGTGGCCTGTGTCCAGCTAGGAGGTGTGCTATACCCGCAGTCAAGCCCTTGTTGTAAAGGAGAACGTGATGAAAACAAATGTAGAACTCGATGATGCCCTGGTGGCTGAGGCGTTTCGGCTAACGACTGTTCAGACCGAAACGGAATTGCTGAATCTGGCCTTGCAAGCGCTGATCAAGGCCCAAAAGAAACGCAACCTTTTGGACTTGAGTGGGCAAATTCAGTTTGATCCTGATTTTGCCCCTGCGGCCCTGCGCCAAGATCGCACCTTTAATCCTGCCTAATCCGTTGTCCTATGCCCACCACCGATCTCGACATCCTCAGACACCAAGAATGGCTCGGCCTGCTGCAACCTGTGGGCCTAGTGGTATCGCCGCCTGCGTTGGTTAAGGCCCAGGCGGTGATTGATAGCGCCAAGTTGGTAGACCTGCAAGATCGGTTGCGGGAGGTGGTGTCTACGGAGCCGCTGGCTCGTCAGCCGGAGGATAAGGTGGCTTGGATCGAGAACTTTCCGGCCTTTACGGAAAAGGTGCTGGAGTGGGTGCCCGCAGACCTGGTGCCTGCGGAGGATTTGCCGGACAAGCTTTCGGCGGTGCTGCCTAGCTATGGCGAAACCCTGCGGCCCACCTATGGAGTGAAGGATCCTGACAGTGGCGAGTGGGTGTTATTGATTCAGGTGTTGGCTCCTGGGATGCCGATGGATGAGGATGATCCGGCGGGGGCGACGGGCTGGAAGGCGAGTTTTCAGGCCAAGTTTGAGCGGTTGCTGCGGGAGACGGGTATCCCCACTGGGCTATTGGTGAATGGGATGGAGTTGCGACTGGTGTATGCCCCCAGCGGTGAGTCGTCGGGCTATCTGACCTTTCCGGTGCAGGCCATGGTGGAGGTGCCGGGGCGGCTGATTTTGGGGGCGCTCGATTTGCTGATGGGGGCAGATCGTCTATTTAATGTGCCCGAAAACCAGCGGTTGAACCGTCTGTTGGCCGACAGTCGCAACTACCAGGCCGAGGTTTCTACCAAGCTCGCCAGCCAGGTGCTTGATGCCCTCTGGGAACTGCTGCGTGGCTTCCAGGCAGCGGATGCAGCGGCGAATGGCAAACTTTTGGGTTTGACCTCACCCCCTAGCCCCCTCTCCACTCGTGGAGAGGGGGAACCGGAACGCCCTCTTCCTCCCTCCTCTCCATCCCGTGGAGAGGGGGAACTGGATCGCCCTCTTCCTCCCTCCTCTCCATCCCGTGGAGAGGGGGAACTGGATCGCCCTCTTCCTCCCCCCTCTCCA
>JALQST010000229.1 GCA_023264315.1 Nodosilinea sp. BSH.14 | reverse complement strand
GATAGGGTTTGGCGATGCCAGTCCGCCGCGACGGGCCAGGGCACCACCGAGTAGTGAATGTAGGAAACCTGTCGCCGTACATAGTTGAGGGCCACCCGATCCTGAGGATCCACCATGCCTAGATGCAGGGTCCTCGCCTCAATGGAAAGGGGAGTCACCTGATGGAATAGACAGGCCTCAAAGGGCAAAATACTATCCACCAGGGACAACATCTGCTCAACATTGAGCTGATGTTGATCCAGGGCATCCTCATGATTAGCGGAAAAGAGAGGATCCTCAGACGGTTCCGGGGCGTTGAAGTCCGGCATAGCTCTGGGGTGGAGAAGGGTGGGGGGATAGAAAAGACTTTGTTCTATCCTAGATGGCCTCCCCAACCTGACGACAATTGCATGGGAAACGTTACGTCGTTTCCTTAACCCCCATATCCCCTCCGCCATGGCAAGGGGATCACACCTAGGTCATGCCCATCCAGTTGGCCCTAGGATGAAGACTTTCCATGTGGCGTAACTCTTCATAGAGTGCCTTTTCCCGGTCGCTCAACCGGGTAGGAATCACCACCTCTAATTCGAGAATCAAATCCCCCCGTTCCTGGCCGATGGGGTAGCCCCGCCCCACCAGGCGAATGCGCTGTCCGGTTTGTGCCCCTTGAGGTAGCGTGGTGCGCTGGGGGCCGTCCAGCGTTGGGATCTCGATGGTGCTGCCCAGGGCGGCTTCGCTAGGGGTAATCGGCAACCGACAAAAAATATCGCTGCCCTGAAGCTTAAACAGCGGGTGGGGCTCCACCTCAATCCGCAGGTATAGGTTGCCGCCACCGACCCCTTGCCCCCGCAGGCGAATCCGTTGCCCGGTGATCATCCCGGTGGGCATTTGCACCTCCAGGGAACGGCCATCCTCTAGGCGAATCCGCTCCCGTCCACCCCGGAAGGCTTTTTCTAGGGGAACCGTGAGGTTGGCTTCGGCATCACGGCGTCCTCCCCGGCGGGGTTCCGGCGATGGCTCCCGGTAGTCGGTCTCGTTGGCATAGGCGGGGGCATCCACCGTTGACTGGGCCGAATCCCCGCGACGGTTCAGCAGTTGGTCTACAAAGTTGTTGAAGTCTGGAAATTCCCCAAAGCCAAAGTCTTCCAGGGAAATCCGTCCGCCGCTGCGGCTGGGGGTGGCTCCACGGGTGGCCGCTGCTTCGGGCTGGCGCTGAAAGCCCTTTTGCTTCCAGTATTGGCTAAACCGCTCGTACTGGGCGCGTTTGTCGGTGTCCGACAGGATTTCGTAGGCTTCCCCCAGCAGCTTGAATTTTTCCTCGGCCACGTGGTCGCCGGGGTTGAGGTCGGGGTGATACTGGCGGGCTAATTTACGGTAGGCCTGCTTGATCGTGCCAAAGTCGGCCTCCCTAGCAACTCCCAGAATCTCGTAATAGTTCCGAAAGTTTTGCATATCAAGCGTTCAGGGATACTTCAGGATAGGGGATCGGGACAGGGCCATGCTAGAGCCATTCGTCGCGGCTGGCCCAATCGCTGCCATAGTCGGAGTCGGGCGATGGGCTGGGGCGGCGGGGTAGTTCGCGCCCGTCGGAGGCTGGCGGGTTGGGGCGGCGTTCCGAGGAACTGGTATCGGCCCAAGGATCGTCATCCCAGTTGCTCGTGCCGGAGCTGCTGGAGGTCGTTCGGGATGGGCTGGTGCCATTGGCAGGTGGCCTTTGTCCATCCGTCGAGCCAGAACTAGGGGAATTGGGGCCATAGTCAGCGGCAGGTCTAGGGCTGAATCGGTCATCCCTAGGTTGTTCTGGCCTAGGACGTTCTTCCCTGGGGGCGGGTGGGCGATTGGCCGGGGCGGTACCATATCCTGACTCTGGGGCGGGGGGCCGATTGGTCGGGGCTTCGTAGGGCCGATTGTCGTAGCCGGAATCCTGGCCATAGCGAGCATCCTGGTAGCCGCGACGACCGTAGCCCGGATTGTCGTTAATACCGGGTCTGTTATCAGCGGGACGATTGTCAACAGGTCGGCTGTCGGCGGGACGGCTATTGGCGGGTCGGTTGTCGTAGCTGGGGGGCTGGCCGTAGCTGGGACGGTTATCCACGGGGCGGTTGTCCGCCGGACGATTATCGTAGCCCGGGCGACCGTAGCCGGAATTGGGGTAGGTGTCGTAGGCTGCGCCGCCGTAGGCGGGTCGATTGCCGCCATAGCTCGGTGCGTTGTAACCGGGCTGGCCATAGCTAGGCGATTGATAGCCCGATGGCTGGCCGTAACTCGGCGGCTGACCGTAGTTTGGCCCACCACGACCTCGGCTGTCATAGTCCCAGTCGTCGTCCCAGTTGCCCCAGGAACCGCCCTGGTAGCCGTAGTTGGGGCGGGCGTCGAGGTCGTCGTCGAAGGAGAAGGTTTTCTTCAGGGTGTTGCCGATTTGGCCGAGAATGCCGCCCTCTTGGTCGTCCTCGGCTTCGTAAAGGTAGGCTTCGCGGTTGAGGTCGTAGAGTTCGTCTTGCAATTCGGTTTGGGCGAGGTCGATGCCGCGTTCGTCCCCGCGTTCCAGACCGTCCCGCAGTTCTTGTACGAGGCTTTCAATGCGGCGGCGACGCTCGCGGGCAAACTGCATCCCAAAGTCTAGGGCTACCTCCCGCAGCAGGCGTTCGGCCTGGAAGGTGAGGGCTTCGGCCCGGTTGCGTTTTTCCACCCGTTCTCGCTGCAAACGGTCGGTTTCGGCGTATTCTTCGGCTTCCTGGATCATCCGCTGCACTTCGCTTTCGTCCAGGTTGGCCGCGCCCTGCACCGTCAGGCTTTGCTCCCGCCCAGTGGTTTTGTCCATGGCGGAAACCTGCAAAATGCCGTTGGCATCGATATCAAAGGACACCAACACCTGGGGCACCCCACGGGGCGCGGGGGGAATGCCCATCAGCTTGAATCGGCCTAGGGACTTGTTGTCTGCCCCCATTTCCCGCTCGCCCTGGAGGACGTGGACTTCCACGGAGGTTTGATTATTTTCAGACGTTGAAAAAATATCCGACCGCCGCACCGGAATGGTGGTATTACGGGGAATTACCTTTTTCATGACGCCGCCGATGGTCTCCAACCCCAGGGAGAGGGAGGTGACATCCAGCAGCATAATATCCTGCACCTCCTGGGTGAGGATACCGGCCTGGATCGCCGCCCCCACCGCCACCGCCTCATCGGGGTTGACGTTCTGGCTGGGCTCTAGGCCAATCAGCGACCGCACCAGGTCTTGGGCCATGGGCATTCGGCTACCGCCCCCCACCAGCACCACCTCGTCAATGTCGTTGGGCGACAGGTTGGCGTCGCTGATGGCCTGCTTCAGGGGGCCACGCAAACGGCTAATTAGATCGCCACACAGCCCCTCAAATTGAGAACGGCTGAGGCGAGTTTCGATGTGCTTAGGACCGTCCTTGGTGGCGGTGATGAAGGGCAGGCTAATTTCCGTCGTCGCCACCCCAGACAGCTCAATTTTGGCCTTTTCCGCCGCTTCGGTCAGCCGTTGCAGGGCTTGGCGATCCTTGCGTAGATCAATCCCCTCCTGCTCTAGGAACTCCTCCGCCAGCCAGGTGACGATTTTTTGGTCAAAATCCGCCCCGCCTAGTTGGGTGTCTCCAGCGGTGGAGCGCACCTCAAACACGCCGTCGCCCACATCCAAAATCGACACGTCGAAGGTGCCGCCCCCCAGGTCGAACACCAGGATGGTTTGGTTGTAGGATTCGTCGAACCCGTAGGCCAGGGCGGCGGCGGTGGGCTCGTTTAAAATGCGCTTCACATCCAGTCCGGCGATGCGTCCGGCGTTGCGGGTGGCTTGGCGCTGAGTGTCGTTAAAGTAGGCGGGCACCGTAATTACCGCCCCGGTGACGGGCTGACCCAGGTAGCGGCTGGCTTCATCCGCCAGCTTCCGCAGCACCATGGCCGACAGTTCCTCCGGCGCAAAGTCTTTCTCCAGGCGCGGACAGCGCACCTTCACATTGCCCACCTCGTCGCGGCGGATGGTGTAGGGCACCCGCTTGGCGGCCTCATCCAGTTCCGCATATTTGCGGCCCATGTAGCGCTTGACGCCGTAGAACGTATTCTGAGGGTTCAGCACCGACTGTCGCCGCGCCAACTGCCCCACCAGGCGCTCCCCTTCCTTACTGAAGGCCACCACCGACGGCGTGGTACGCATCCCCTCCGCGTTGGCAATCACCACGGGCTTGCCACCTTCCATGACAGAAACAACCGAGTTGGTGGTGCCTAGGTCGATGCCAACTACTTTTCCCATTCCCTTTGGCGTCTCCTTCGTGGTCGGTCGAGGTGTCGGTCTGCGAGAGGTCAGTCTATAAGGTGCTGACAGGCTAGCACCGCAAAGGTACGGCATCTGCCGCCTGACTTACATCTTTCTTAATGATAGTCTGCCATGACCTAGCCTCACATTTTATCCCTTGCCTCGTGAATTCGCGCTTCCCAATGGGTCAAAGGCTTGCCTAGCAAGTCATTGGGGCGTTCTGGCTAATTTTCCCTGCCGAGACTCCCCAAGCGACCATTCTTTTGCTATGCTGGGTTACTGACACGCGGATGTGGCGGAATTGGTAGACGCGCTAGATTTAGGTTCTAGTTTCGCAAGAAGTGAAGGTTCAAGTCCTTTCATCCGCATAGCTCAAAAGTCTTATATCTCAAGAGTTTCAAGCTCTTTACTAATTAGGTGAGCTTGTATAGTCGTTTTTAACTCACGTTTCTGCACCGTTTTGACTATGCGGTGACTATTCGGAGTGAGAGGCTATGAGCCAAAGACAGACTAAGGGCACAGTCGGTATCGAATCCGTTAAGAGCGTTTTGAGGCTTCGCTTACCTAGGCAAGTGTTCGGGGGTAAGCAAAAATACTTATCCTTAGGGCTATCAGATACCCCGGAAAATCGTAAGGCCGCTGAGCTAAAGGCTAGGCAGATTGAGCTAGACATCCTTAGCAACAACTTTGACGCTAGTCTAGTCAAATACAAGCCCCAAGGGCACAGTCTGAAGCCCAGTCAGCGTCGAAAAGAAAAAGCCCCTGATTTGTCTACTCTCTGGGATAGGTACTCTATCTACAGAAGTAAGCAAGTTTCTGAGACTACGTTAAAGATCCAATATGCGGCGGTTGGTAGTCATATTGCTAAGCTACCGACTAAAGATGTAGCAAACGCGATTCAGATTCGGGATTTTTTGATCGCTCATCTCTCTCAGGATGCGGCTAGAAGAACGCTAAGCTGTTAGTCATCTAAAATACACTAGCCAGATCTCCGTAAAAGCCTTTTGACAAAGGCTCTGGAGAAAGTCAACATGCAATTTAGATGCACATTAGCTTAGGATAGTATTGCTAGGCAGAATCAAGTACCTCAATTAATGTCTCAATCAGGAAAGGGATGTTGAGGGTAGCTGTGTCCCACACCACGTTATAGTCGATGTCAAAGTAGGCGTGAACGATGCGATTTCTCATGCCGATCATCTCTTTCCACGGTATTTGAGGCAGATCGGCCTGTTTCTCTGGGGAGACCCTTGAAGCCGCTTCGCCAATAATTTCGATTAAGCGTACTAGGGCGAGGGCAAGCTTTTCATCACGTTCTAGGGTGTCTTGGGTTTCGTTTTCAACATACTGGACG
>JALQST010000228.1 GCA_023264315.1 Nodosilinea sp. BSH.14 | reverse complement strand
TTATTAACAGCGCCTATCTGCGCCAGGGCGGAGCCGATGAGTTTATGCTGAAGCGTCCCAGCGAGCGCAAGGCGGTGCTAGCCCGGTTGCTCAAGCTCGATCAGTACGATCAGTTGGTGGAACGGGCACGGGATCAGGCCCGCCAAGCCAAGGCCGAAGTCGATCTGCGAACCCAGCAACTCACGGGGCTCACGGCCACCCTGGCCGATTATGAAGCCACTTTACAGTCCCAGCCCCAGCTTGAGGCCGATCTTCAGGCGCTGGATCACGACCTCGCCGAAACCCAGACCCAACTTCAACACCTTCAGTCCGTTGCCCAGGCTCACCGAGACCAACAGGAACAGCGGCGCTTCTACGAACAGCAGCAGCAGCACGTCCTCACCTTGCAGCAACAAACCCAGGCCGCCCTGGCCCTAGCGGAGGCCGAACGCCAGCACCACCAGCGCCAGATGGCCGAGGAAGCAACGATTCGGGCCGGGGTGGCAGATCTGGAGGCTTTGGAGGCGGAGGCCCAGGCCCTCGGGCGGCGGCTTCAGGAGGCCCAAGCTTGGCAGCGGCGGCTAGACGCCCTCACGGCGGATTACCAAACTCAGGCCCAGGCGCTCCAGGTCGATCAGCAGAAACTCCACATTCAGTTGGAGGCGGTGTTGGCCCAGCGTCAAGATCTGGCCCAAACCCTAGACCAAACCGACAATGTGAAGGCAGCCTGCGATCAGTTGGTAATGGCGAAGGCGCGGCTCAAGCATTTGGATGCCTTGCAGCTTCAGGTGGGGCCATTGCGGCAGCGGCAACAGCAGATCCAGGCCCAGCTTCAGCGCCAGGAGACCCAGCTACAAACTCGCCTGGAGGAAGCCCAGACCGCCCTCGCCCAGTTACAGCAGCAGCAGGACGATCACCCGCCCCTAGAGGCTTCGGCCCAGGCCGTGGAGCAAACCCTGAGCTACCTAGAACGACGGCAGGTCTACCAAGATCAGGTGCGGGATAAGGGGCTGGAGCGGCGCAGCTTTGTGGCCACCCTCCAGACCAAGCAGCGGGACTGCGAAAGCCAAATGGCGGAAATTGCCCAAAAGCTGGGGATGCTGGGCCAGCCCGAGGCCCTGTGTCCGCTGTGCGATCGCCCCCTCGATCACCCCCACCGGGCCTTGGTGACGGATCGCCACCGCCGTCAGCAGCAGGACTTGCAGGATCAAATTTGGGTGATTCGCGAACAGTTGGCCGCCTCGGAGCGCGAAATTCAGGTCTTGCGGCAGGAATATCGAGCGGTAGAGGCAGAACTCGCCCTCTACGGCCCGGTGATCCACCGCCAGGGCCAGATTGAGGCCCAGCGCACCTCGCAAATCTCCACCCAGCAACGCCTGCGGGAACTGGAACAGGTGTGTGAGCAGCTTCAGCGCACCCTCCAAGACCGATCCTTTGCCCCCGACCTCCAGACCGAACTGCACCAGGTTGATCACACCCTGCACCAACTGGCCTATGACGAGCGAGACCATGCCCTCGCCCGAAGCCAGGTGAATCGCCTGCGCTGGGCTGATCTCAAACAGCACGACCTCACCCATGCCCAGCAGCGCCAGCGCCGACTGCGGGAACAGCAAGGCCACCTCGAACAGGCCCTAGCGGAGGTGAAACGTCAGCAGGCCACTCTAGAAACCGGGCCGTTAGCCCAGGAAAAGCAGGATCTTCAGACTCAATTGCAGCCCCTCCAGGCTGACCTTGACCGCTACCAAGCGGTGCGGTTGGCCCTGGGCGAGGCCCAACAGTGGCGCAGTCGGCAGCGGGATTTGGAACAGGCCCGCCAGCGTTGGCCCCTAGTGGAACAGCGCTGTGCCGATCTGCACCAGCAGCAGCACCACCAGCGCCAGACCCTAGAGACCCTCACCTGCCAGATCGAGGCATTGCAGACCACCCTGCCCGCCCACGACCTCGAAGCTCACAACCACCTCACCCAGCACCTCGCCGCCCAGCAACAGCGCCGGGATCACCTCTTGGCCCAGGTGGGTGCCCTGGCCCAGATGCAGCACCACCACGTTACGCTCAGGGAGCAACTTCAGCAGCAGCGCCGGGACTTGGCCCTGGCCCAGCAGCGTCAACGCATCCACCAGGAATTGGCCCTCGCCTTTGGCCGCAAGGGCATTCAGGCGCTGATGATTGAAAACCTATTGCCCCAACTGGAGGCCGAGGCCAATCATCTCCTTGGACGGCTCAGCCACCACCAACTCCACCTGCGCTTTGTCACCCAGCGGGTCAGCAAAGGGCGACACGATAAACGCATTGAAACCTTAGATATTCTGATCGCCGATGCCCAGGGCACCCGCCCCTACGAAACCTATTCCGGCGGCGAAGCCTTTCGGATTAACTTTGCCCTACGACTGGCCCTGGCCCGCATCCTGGCCCAGCGGTCGGGGTTGGCTCTCCAAATGCTCATCATCGACGAGGGCTTCGGTAGCCAAGATCAGCAGGGGTGTGATCAACTCATCGCCGCCATCAACGCCCTTGCCTCCGATTTTGCCTGTATCCTTGCCGTCACCCACATCCCCCACCTGCGCGACGCCTTTTCCACCCGCCTCGACATTACCAAAACGGCCCAAGGATCCCATCTGACGCTCTCGGTGTAAGACCCGCTGCACCTCGATCAGGGGCCAATCTTTCCCAGGGTAGACGACAACGGCGGCGGGAACAGCGACGATGGGCTTGGGGACGGGTATGTCATCGCCCATGGCCCTATCCCCAAGGGCATGAGAGCAGCTGCTCACTCCCTTAGCCGATTTCCGGGGCAAAATCGCAACAATCGTTAATATTTCTATGGAAGCTTAAGATTCTTTTTGGGTTTGCCCGGAAAAATATGTTGCAAAGAATGCAGTCTTTCGGGGCTGGACACTTTATCTTGCAAAGAACTTAGGCGATTGTAAAAACGTCAATTGAGTAAGAATAACTATTCCCGCTTCCTTTCATAAATGTTACAGTTGTTTACATAAGAGATACGACATCAAGGCTGCTATGGATATTGCAACGCTCATTGAGGTGGCCCTGGTGGCCGCAGGCATTGGCTATCTGGTGGGCAATTCCGAGGCTGAAGCCAACGCTGAACCCCGTTCCCAAGAGGTGCCCATCCCCATCCCCGTGGATGAGCCCCGTCGTTAACATCCTGTCCTGAGTGTTCCCTAAGTGCTTCCCAGAGCGCGGCCTTGCCCTAGGCGTACGTTCTACTCCCGTTGAAGCTTTGGTCCCTGGTTCCCTTGTACGCCTCACCTACTGTTTAGTTTGCCTGAGCTATGAAAACGTCGCAGCATTCCACCGACCTGGTGCGCACCTACCTGAAGGAAATTGGTCGCGTTCCCCTCCTAACCCACGAGGAAGAGATTGTGCTGGGAAAAAAGGTGCAGCGATTGTCGCTGCTGGAAGCCCAGAAGCGCGACCTGGAGGAGGCCACTGGGCAAGCCCTCAGCCTGGAGGCTTGGGCGGCGGCAGCCTCGATTTCCCCCACGGAACTGAAGCGCATCGTCCACGAGGGGGAGATGGCCAAGCGCAAGATGGTGGAGGCCAATTTGCGGCTTGTGGTCTCGGTGGCCAAAAAGTACATTAAGCGCAATGTTGACCTGCTGGACCTGATCCAGGAAGGCACGATTGGAATGCAGCGCGGGGTTGAAAAGTTTGACCCCACCAAGGGCTACCGCTTTTCCACCTACGCCTACTGGTGGATCCGCCAAGCCATCACCCGCGCCATTGCCGAAAAGAGCCGCACCATTCGCCTGCCCATTCACATCACAGAAAAGCTCAATCAGCTGAAGAAAGCCCAGCGCCAACTGGCCCAAAAGCATGGCCGTGCCGCCACCGTGGCCGAGCTGGCCACCGAGTGCGACCTCACCACCAAGCAGGTGCGGGAATATCTAGAGAAGGCCCGCCAGCCCCTCTCCCTCGACCTGAAGGTGGGCGATAACCAAGACACCGAACTGGTGGAACTCCTAGAGGATGACGGCCCCTCCCCGGAGGAATTTGCCGCCCAAACCTCCCTGCGCCAAGACCTAGAGCGGCTGATGGGCGATCTGACCCCCCAACAGCGGGAAGTGCTGTCCCTGCGCTTTGGGCTGGCCGATGGCCAAACCATGACCCTGGCCAAAATTGGCGATCTCCTCTCCATCAGCCGGGAGCGGGTGCGCCAAATTGAGCGGGAAGCCCTGACCAAGCTGCGCAAGCGCCAGTCCGATATCCGCGAATACCTGGCCAGTTAGCCCCCGCCGCCCGAAGTCTCCTGGTCGGGGCTAGGAGACCTAGCCCCGCGCCAATTCCCAGGAGATTGAGCCAGAACCCACCTATACTGGTACTTTGGTGTTTGTGGCAAATCCGAGGAATTCCATGTCTGTCATCCGCGAACTGCATCAACAGTTGGTCAGCAAAGAGCGCTCTGCGGTGGAGATTGCCCAGGGCTACCTCGACCGGATGGCGGCTCTGGAACCCAAGCTGCACAGCTATCTGACGGTGACTGCCGATGCAGCTCTGGCCCAAGCTGCCCAGGTAGACGCAAAAATTGCCGCTGGGGAGGAGATTGGCCCCCTAGCCGGAATTCCCATCGCCCTCAAGGACAACCTTTGCACCGAGGGCATCCGCACCACCTGCGCCTCCAAGGTGCTAGAAAATTTTGTGCCCCCCTACGAATCCACCGTTACCCAGAAGCTCAAAGACGCGGGCATGGTGGCCCTGGGCAAGACGAACCTGGACGAGTTTGCCATGGGCAGCTCCACCGAAAATTCCGCCTACCAGCTCACAGGCAACCCCTGGGATGTGGAGCGGGTGCCCGGTGGATCCTCTGGCGGATCGGCAGCGGCGGTGGCAGCGGGGGAATGTGCCGTGGCCCTAGGCTCGGATACGGGCGGTTCCATTCGTCAGCCTGCGTCCTTTTGCGGCGTGGTAGGCCTAAAGCCGACCTATGGCCTCGTATCTCGGTTTGGGCTGGTGGCCTATGCGTCGTCGCTCGATCAAATTGGGCCGCTGACCACCACCGTGGAGGATGCCGCCCTGCTGCTGGGGTCGATTGCGGGCCATGATCGGCGCGATTCCACCAGTTTGGATGTGCCCATGTCCGACTACACCCAGTTCCTCAAAACCGACCTGAAGGGCCGCAAAATCGGCATCATCACCGAAACCTTTGCCGCCGAGGGCATCGACCCCGCCGTGAGAGCCGCCACGGAAAAGGCCATTCAGCAACTCAAAGACCTAGGGGCCGAAATCCAGGAAATCTCCTGCCCGCAGTTCCCCTACGGTCTGCCCACCTACTATATCATTGCCCCCTCGGAGGCCTCCTCGAACCTGGCCCGCTACGACGGTGTGAAATACGGTGCCCGCAAGGACAACGACAGCCTGATGACCATGTACACCAAAACCCGCGCCGAGGGCTTTGGAGACGAGGTGAAGCGGCGGATTATGATTGGCACCTACGCCCTATCGGCGGGCTACTACGACGCCTACTATCTCAAGGCCCAAAAGGTACGTACCCTGATTAAGCAAGACTTTGAAAACGCCTTTGCCCAGGTGGATGTGCTGGTGTGCCCCACCGCCCCCACCACCGCCTTCAAAGCGGGCGACAAGGTGGACGATCCCCTCAGCATGTACCTCTCTGACCTGAT
>JALQST010000227.1:5360-5633 GCA_023264315.1 Nodosilinea sp. BSH.14 | reverse complement strand
CCAAGTTCCAGAGATTTTGCACAAGCAGCGGGCGTGGCTATGGCAAACGGTGCAGCAGGTTGAACACAAAACCGCCGGTCTAGCGGAGGCCCATTTTGAGGCCAAACCCAGCCAAATTGACCTGCGCTCTTGTCACCAAACCTGGGAGGTCATCTACCAAGCCAGCCGGAGCCAACGCCTCACTCTCAGCCAGCCCAGCCCCCTGACACTGCTGATGCGGGGTGATGTGGATCAGGATGCCGCCTGTACCGATCTGCTGCGGCAATGGTTGAC
>JALQST010000227.1:0-5350 GCA_023264315.1 Nodosilinea sp. BSH.14 | reverse complement strand
GTTTGCGCCCCGGCTACGAGATCTCAGCTTTGAGGTGGGCCTGCCCTTCAATAAAATTTCCATTCGAGGCCAGAAAACTCGCTGGGCCAGTTGCTCCACCCACAGGGACATCAGCCTCAACTACAAACTGCTGTTCTTGCCGCCGGAACTGGTACATTACGTCTTTATTCACGAACTTTGCCACACCATCCACATGAACCATTCCCAAGCCTTTTGGCGGCTGGTGGGAGACAAACAGCCCAACTACCAAGGCCATCGCAACCACATCCGTGACGGCTGGCGCTATGTGCCCCGCTGGGTCGAAGCGTCCTGATGTCGCCATTCAACCCCTGGGCCTGGAACCCCCTCAACCGCCTTCCCGACAGTTCGGTGGGGCAAAACGCCGGTGCCGCGAGGGGGTGGCCCTGGGGTGGATGGCCCGACCCACGACTACACCCGCTCCAAACCCCCCACAGCGGCTATCACGGGACAACCCTCCGAGGTCGCTTTTTTGAGGGCTGGTACTTCCGGGTGACGCTGCCGGAGGTGGGCCAAACCTTCGCCTTCATGCACTCCATTGAAGATCCTCGGGGTGGCCAACCCCACAGCGGTGGGGCCATCCAAATCCTTGGCCCGGAGGATCAGTACCTGTGCCGTACCTTCCCCGATCCCCAGCTATTCTGGGCCTGGCCAGAAGGTCTGGGCCTGGGCCACTGGCGATCATCCGACCCAGCCCCCCCCACCGATCCTCAGTTTCTGCTGCCCAGCGACTTTGATCGCCACATCACCGAGGGCTACCAAGCCACCGCCACCTGGCACCAGGGTCAAATCTACGATCCTCGCCGGAACGACACCGTGCGCTGGCGCTATGCCACCGAGTCCGTCTATGGCTGGGGCCGCCCCCATCGCCCCCAGCAGTCCACCGCTGGCTGGCTGTCCCAGTTTCAAATTTTTGAACCCGGTTGGCAGGTATTGATGGCCCACGGGCTGGCCACGGGCTGGATTGAGTGGCAGGGCAAACGCTACCCCTTTACCCACGCCCCCGCCTACAGCGAGAAAAACTGGGGCGGATCCTTTCCCCAGAAGTGGTTTTGGCTGCACTGTAATGCCTTTGACCGGGCCGACCTCACCCTCACCGCCGGGGGAGGCCGCCGCCAGGTTATCACCTGGATGGAGGAAGTGGCGATGGTAGGGATCCATTACCAAGGCCAGTTCTACGAATTTGTGCCCTGGAATGCCACCCTCCGCTGGCACATTGCCCCCTGGGGATCCTGGTGCTTGCGGGCTGAACGCCCGGATTACGTGGTGGAACTCTCAGGCCACACGGATCGCCCCGGCACTCCCCTGCGCACACCCACCCAGGAGGGGCTGATCTTTCGCTGTCGAGAAACGGCCCACGGCCACCTCAGCCTCACCCTATGGCGCAAGCGAGGCCCCACCCTTACCCTAGAACTCATGGCCCAAAGCCACCAGGCCAGCCTAGAAACCGGCGGCGGCCCCTGGGAGGAAGACTGGATTGCCGACTAGGGGAAACTCGGGGAAATAGCGTAGACCTACCCAATTTCCTGCGGTTTAAACCGTCAAATTAACCAGGACAATGGGGATCAAGGTGATCTACAGTAAAGCGAAGATGGTAACACCCTAGCTAGCCATCGCCCATCCCGTCGCCTCGGGGAACGCCGGGTAGCCTAGACCTCCGGCTTTGCCCCCGCCTAGGCCGAAGGATCCCCACCGGCGCTAACGGGATTCAAAATTGATGTTGCCAAGTGGGCATCCTTGTGTAAAATCGTGGGCAACATGATTCCGAATCCTTCCAACCCATCGTCATTCAACCAAGGAGGTGATAGATAATGCCGGTCAACACAACCCCAAACTTGTTGCAGTTTCTGCAAGAGGAGATGGCCATTTCGACGGCTTCGTTGCAGGTCGCGCTAAAACACAGCGAACAGGATCCTGGCCCTTTGCCCATGATCCTTTGGCAGTATGGTCTAGTCACCCTGGAGCAACTTGAGCAAATCTATGATTGGATGGAAGCCGCATGATAGTCGCCTAGCCCCTCTAGGCGGATTATCAAAGGCGCAGCCCGGTCTGCGCCTTTGTTGCATCTAGGCGTTAGTCGCCCGTCGGTGATAGCCTGCCATTTTTAGTAGTTTGTGCGGTTATTGGCGGATTTCTTAGCATTTTTGCGGGTGGTTTGCTTCACCACAAAGTCAATAATCTTGCCACCCACATCAATTTCCGTGGCGGTTTCGATGCCCTCCAAACCGGGGGAAGAGTTGACTTCCATCACCACAGGGCCGTGATTGGATCGCAACATATCCACTCCGGCCACCCGCAGCCCCATAGCCCGAGCGGCTCGGATGGCAGTACTGCGTTCCTCCGGGGTCAGGCGAACCCGGCTGGCGGATCCACCGCGATGGAGGTTGGAGCGAAATTCCCCCGGTGCACCCTGGCGTTTCATGGCCGCCACCACCTTATCGCCAATAACGAAACAGCGGATATCCATCCCCCCGGCTTCCTGGATAAATTCCTGCACCAGGATGTTGGCATCCAGCCCTCGAAAGGCTTCAATCACGGATTTGGCCGCTTGCTGGGTTTCCGCCAGCACCACGCCAATCCCCTGGGTGCCCTCCAACAGCTTAATCACCAGGGGTGCACCGCCGACAATATCCACGAGGCCATCAATGTCCTTGGTGGAGTGGGCAAACCCGGTCACGGGCAGGCCAATTCCCCGACGGGCCATAATTTGGAGAGATCGCAGCTTGTCCCGCGAGCGGGAAATGGCCATGGATGTATTGGCCGTGAAGACACCCATAATTTCAAACTGGCGCACCACCGCTGTGCCATAGAAGGTACTGGAGGCTCCGATGCGCGGGATCACCGCATCCACATCTTCGAGGGTCTTGCCCTGGTAGAGTACCGTGGGCTTATGGGAGGTGATATTCATGTAGCAGCGCATGTGGTCAATCACCTGCATCTCATGGCCCCGCGCTTCGCCCGCCTCCTTCAGCCGCCGGGTGGAGTAGAGGGTGGCATCCTTGGAGAGAATCACAATCTTCATAGCAGACTAAACATCGTTAAGACAAAAATCTAGGGGTTGTAGGTAGGAATGGCCGGGGTCAACCAGGTAGCGTCGGCGCACCGCCTGTCGCCCCAACAGCAGCCGAAATCCCATCACATCGCGATTGGTGAGCGTGAGTTCCATGGGCCAGATCTGGCGTCCCACCTGCACGGTGGTTTCAATCACCGGGCGCAGTTCTTCCTGCCCGCCGGAGTTGCGGACCCACCGTTCCTCCAGCAGAGCAGCCTCGGCGCTAATGATATAGCGATCATTGCGCTGGATGGGGTGGGCCTGGAACCGCACCATGGCCGTGCCGTGGCGGTGGAAATGTTCTAGGTCAAAGGCGTGGAGAGCCGAGGATCGTGCCCCGGTATCCACCTTGGCCTTGATCGCTGGGACACCCAGAGCGGGTAGGGCCACCCACTCTCGCCACCCAATCACCCCCCGCGCCGCCTTGCCCTCTCCCATGCCATCGTCCGGCCTTGCTGAACATCGCTGCGGGCATCCCATGCGCTCCCCCGTCACCTTTTCCTATGCTACCCATCCCCCACCCCTTAACCTATCAGCCTGACCTTCGATCCACCCTAAAATGTGGTTAACCCTGAATTGGTGAGGAAACAAATGAGGGCATGATCGCTTCATCCACCCCCAGGTGCAGGCTCGGTTGGCCGCTGGCCCGCCGCGAGACCCCCCCCCCACAAAACCACAATCTCAGTATTCCATCCCCCAAAGGCTGACTTATCATTAGATCCAAGGCCCAGGACTGGGCATCCGATCCCGGCGATAGCGGGAAACACACGATGAAGATACGTCACAGCCTGCTTCTGGGTGGGGTGACGGGCCTTTGGCTGGGTGGGGCTCCAGTGGCCCAGGCCCAGACCGTGTCCCCCACCGTCCTACCCCTCACCGACCCCACCCCAAATTCGTCTACCAACACGTCCTTCCGCAACCCAGAGGTCTATGCCGCTCGGGGAACGGCGTTCCTGGTGGTTGGGCAGGCTCCCAACGCCTACAGTGACCTCTCCCAGGCCATTGCCCAGAACCCCACCCCCACTAACCCAGAACTGTTCTTTAACCGGGGTATGGTACGCGCCCGTCTGGGGGACAGCCTGGGTGCACGGCTCGATTTTGAACAGGCCGCCAACCTCTACCTTCAGCAGGGCAATGCCATCGGCTATCGCCAAACCCTCGACCAAATGCGAAGCCTTTAAGCCGCGCCCGGGTATACCCTAGAAAAGGCATCATTGAACCACCCTGGGCCTGGGCGATCCCACCCCGACCCAGGATGTTGGCCTAGACACTGGCCGAGGAAAGGGCATGACTCCCAACGACCTCATCACCCCAGCCCCCCAATGGCGTTGGGGGCGTCGATTGTTCCTAGCGTTGGTGCTGGGTGTGCTATTGCTGCTAGCCACCGCCGCCCCGGCCTGGGCCTCCATCCACACCTACCACGAGCAACCGGGCCAAACCACCTACCGATCTCGTCAAAGCCTGCGGGATCAGCGAGATCTGGCTTGGCAAGCCACGGTGTTTAAGCGCTATCAGGGCCAAACCGTCCAAGGTCTTTACCTGCGCCTGGTGGGCTTTCCGGGTCAGGTCGCCGTAGACCGTCAGGGCAACCTCCAGATCGACACCGGCACCACCGCCCACTGGGCTGTTCCCTACGCCCTCGATCCCCAAACCCCGGCCTCCGTGCTGCCCGACAACGTCAGTCAGTACGAGGTATCGGCGGTGCTCAACGACATGCCTCGGCCCATTCCCCTGACCCTGACCGTGCCCCTGGTGGGCCAGTCTTCGACCCAGATCATCGTCGCTCCCTACGTCGTCGAAGAGTGGATCACCATTGCCCAAACCTTCCCCGAACCTTAATGTCCACCAGAAAGGGTGAGGGCTAACGGGCAAGCTCATCCTCAAAAAAAGCCCCTAGAACCAGATCTAGGAGCTTGGTAAGCCGTGTCGATAAACGACGATGGAGCGTTGATGGAGCATTGATGAAGCATTGATGGGGCACTTGGCGGTGGCTGAAGGGCGGTGGGCCAACCCCTCAGCCAGTCCTGCGCAGGGAGCGCCTAGAAGGTGTAGCCGAGGCCGATGGTGCCGTTCACTTGGCTATTGCCGTAGATCGACCAGTTCACGGTGCCGTTGGCCACCACCCGGTCGGTAATCCGGTAGTCTACACCGCCTGTAACCAGTGGCCCCACCGCCCCAGCCCCTTCGGTGGAAACGGAGACTCCCGCCCCGACGAAGGGCATCAGCCGACCGTTATCGGTGATCGGGTTGAAGTCGTAGGTGACGGGCAGGAGGAAGACG
>JALQST010000226.1 GCA_023264315.1 Nodosilinea sp. BSH.14 | reverse complement strand
TCTTTAAGGCCAAGCTAGAAGAATATATACGTATTGCGAAAGAGAGCCCAGAGCGTCTTCAGATATGGTTTTGGGACAAGTCTGGGTTTAGTTTGAGAGTCAACAGACGAAAAACCTGGACAAAGAAAGGGAGCCGGAAAAAGGTTCCAGGGCTGACTGCCTGACAGAAGTGGGTGAAAGGCTTGAAACCTCGTGAAGAGAGGGGGAAACGGTGAGGAGACATGAGACGCTGGAGTTTGCGTACCTCAGGGTCTGTGCCATGTCATCCACCACCTGTCTCTATGATCACGAGCTGTCCTTGCTGCGTCAATATAGCCATCGTTGGGATCTGCGGCACCTGAAGGCGCTGGCCTGGATGGTGACGGCCCTGGTGTGCAGCAGTAAGTTGAGTCTGCCGGAATGGGAGTCCTATGTGCCGAGTCGTGCCCGCCAGGCGCAAAGCACCGAACGACGGTGGCAACGGTTTATGAGCAATCGTCGGGTGCGGATCAAAAGTCTGTACGTGCCGTTGGTGCTGGCCACCCTCCATCGGTGGAAGGGACGACGACTCTACCTGGCGCTGGACACCACGGTTTTGTGGAACCGCTACTGCTCGATCCTCCGAGGTGCCCGCCATTGCCAACGGCTGACCCGATGAGGGTCTGGGTGTTGGCGTCAGCCCCCCGATGAACGGGCATCCCTGCGGCAAATCCACCGAGAAACGATGGATTACATTTTTTATGGTTGATTGACTACACTACACCGTTCAGTTAAGTTTGAGAGACGAGGACTCCCCTTCACCGCCCCAGCCTGATGATGTATGACCCCCCAATCCGCTGATTTTTGGAAGAAACCTGGTCTCTGGGTGGCTCTGGGTGCGCTGGTGCTGGTTGGGGTAGGATCAACCCTCGTGGTGCGTCAGCGGATCACGGCGCGGCAACTGGCTGAGGAACAGGCGGCATTACCGCCGCCGCGTCAGGTGAAGGTGGTCGCCCTGGGGCGCATTGAGCCTGCCAGTCGAGTGGTGCAGGTGTCAGCCTCCGAGGCGGGGCGGATTGAGCGGCTCATGGTGGCTAAGGGCGATCAGGTAGAGGCAGGGCAGATTTTGGCCTACCTAGATCGCTACGGAGTGCGGCGGGCAGAACGGGATTTAGCGGCTAGCCAACTGGCGGAAGCCCAGGCCCAGCTAGCGGCCCAGCGCAATCTAGGACAGGCTCAAATCCAGGAGGCCACCACTCGCCTGGGCCAGGTGGATGGGCCACAACGGTCGGCCATCGCCGCTCAGGTGGCAGCGGTACAGAGCCTTCAGGCCCAGTTAAACGTGGCGGAAATTGACCTAGCCCGATTCCAGCAGTTACAGCGTTCTGGGGCCATTGCCCGCCAAGAACTCGACCGTCAACAGGCCACGGTCAATCAACTTCGCGCCGATGTCGTCAACGCCAAGGCCACCCAGCAGCGCCTAGAGCAGGCCCGCGTGAGTGATCTCACCAACGCCGAGGCCCAACTGGCTTCGGTAGCCGCCAATAGCACCCTGGCCCAACTGCAAAGCCGAGTGGATTCCGCCGCCCAAGCGCTGGCCCTAGCCGAAGCCCAACTCGCCCTCACGGTGGTGCGATCTCCCCAGGCGGGGCAGGTGTTAGACGTATTGGCCTATCCCGGTGAGGCGGTTGCTCCGGGGGGCGGGCCGATGGTGTCCCTGGGCGATACTCGGCAAATGTACGTGGTGTCTGAAGTCTACGAAACCGATATTAGTCGGGTGAAACTGGGCCAGCCCGCCACCATCACCAGCCGCAATGGGGCCTTTCCCGGCACCCTCGCGGGAACCGTGGCGGAAATTGGCCTCCAAATTGCCAAAAACGACGTGATTGATGACGATCCTGCCGCCAACGCCGACGCCCGCGTTGTGGAGGTTCGTGTCCGCATCGACCAAAGCGATGTCGTAGCCGCCCTCACCAACCTCCAGGTGGATGTGGCGATAGCCATCGAATAGCACCCTATGCCCCACAAGTACACCGCCAAACCTCCTAGATTGTTGCCCCCTCGGCGGATTCCCTTGGCCTGGTATAACCTGCGCCACGACCGGGCACGGCTGTTTGTGGCGGTGGCAGGCGTCACCTTTGCTGTGTTATTGATGTTCATGAACCTAGGCTTTTTAGGAGCCTTGGTGAACACAACCTCCAATTTCTATGACCAGTTCAATGCGGATATTGTGCTGGTTTCTCCCCAGTCCTTAGAAATTAGTACCACCAAAGCCTTTCCCCGCGAACGCCTCTACCAAGCGGCGGGCATTGAGGGTGTAGATCAGGTCATGCCGCTCTACATGGAATACTCCCTCTGGAAAAATCCTGAAACTAAAATTAGCCGCGCCCTCTTTGTCTATGCGATTAACCCCACGGATCCAGTATTTTTAATGCCAGAACTCAATACCCCAGAGGGACAGCAGGCGCTCCAGATTCCCAATGCTACGTTCATTGATCGTCGCTCTCGGCCAGAATTTGGCCCCCAAACCATCGGCCTAGCAACGGAGACGGATCGTCGCCGGATTACCATCGTGGGACAGTACGATCTAGGGGGAGGATTTGCCGCCGATGGCACCCTGATCATGAGCGATCAAAACTTCCTACGCTACTTTTCCCCTCGCTCCCTCAGCCAGGTTAATTTAGGTCTGGTCAAGCTTGAACCCGGAGCCGATCCCCAGCGAGTCAAGCAGGCTATTTTAGAACGCTTACCCGCTGATGTAGAAGCCTATACCAAGCCTGAAATCATCCAAAAGGAAAGCCGTTTCTGGATTCAAACCACCTCCATTGGCTTCATTTTTGGCCTGGGAGTGCTGATTTCCTTTGTGGTGGGCACGGTCATTGTCTACCAAATTTTGTACACCGATATTCACGATCATCTACGGGAATATGCCACTCTCAAGGCCATTGGCTATGGGGGCAGTTACTTGTTTAAAACTGTTATCCAAGAAGCCATTATCTTAGCGGTAATAGGCTATGTGCCGGGGCTCATCCTTGCCCTCGTCCTCTACGAAATGGCCACCCGCGCCACCGCTGGCACCCTGCCCCTACAAATGACTGGATCACGGGTGATTTTAGTGTTCACCCTCACGGTGGTAATGTGTTCTATTTCTGGCCTGATTTCCGTTCGCAAAGCCGTTACGGCTGATCCTGCGGAGGTTTTTGCATAACCGATGATCCCGACTCCGCTGGCCCTTCTTAATCTCACCCACGACCGTAAAAAGCTTGTAACGTCGGTGGTCGGAGTCGCCTTTGCAGTGCTGTTGATGTTTTTGTTTAATGGGTTTAAGAATGCTCTCTATGACAGTCAAACTCAGCTTCTAAAGCAGCTCAATGGTGACATTGTCATCATCAATCGGCTCAAGGAAAATATGTTTGTACCCCGTTCCTTTGCCCGTCGTCGGCTCTACCAGGCTCAAGCCTTTGACGGAGTGGAAGGGGCCTACGCCATCTACACCAGTGAGGCTCGCTGGAAAAATCCTGAAACGCGCAAAACTCGCCCCGTCCGGGTGATTGCCTACAATCCTGCCGATCCCGTTTTACTATTGTCTGATGTGCTTGATCATCGAGACGATCTGAAAATGCCCAATACTGCCCTCATCGATAGCCGTGCTCGGGCAGAACTAGGCCCACGGGAAGCCGGGGTGATGACGGAACTAGCAGATCGAGAAATTCGCATTGTGGGCACGTTCAGCCTAGGCACAGACTTTGCGGCGGGCAACGGCAACCTCATTATGAGCGATCAGAATTTCCTTCGCTTCTTTGCCAACCGTGGCCCCGATGAAACCAGCCGCAGTTTTTCCACCGCCGATATTGGTCTTTTACACACCGCACCGGATACTGATATCGATGCCCTCGTGAAAACCCTGCGGGAAAACCTGCCCCAAGATGTTTTGATTTTGCCTAGGGATGGGCCGGAGGGCTTTATTATGCGGGAACGGCTCTATTGGGAACAAAATACTAATATCGGCTTTATTTTTTCCCTCCTCACCGCCATGGGATTTGTGGTAGGGATTATTTTAGTCTATCAAATTCTCTACACTGATGTCGCCGATCACTGGTCGGAATATGCCACCCTCAAAGCCATTGGCTACACCAATCGCTACCTGATGGGTGTCGTCATTCAAGAAGCCATTATTCTCTCGGTGTTTGGGTTTATTCCAGGCTTTCTGGTGAGCCGAATGTTCTATAACCTGGGTGCAGCGGTAACGGGACTGGTCTTTCAAATGACCCTAAAACGGGTCATCAATCTCTACATTTTGACCTTTATGATGTGTTTAGTTTCGGGCTTAATTGCGGTTCGTAAGGTGCAGCATACTGATCCAGCGGAGGTCTTCGGTCTATGAGTCCTTCCCCCCCGCCCCGGTCTCCAGCTAGTCCAGACTTGCCGCTAAATCATGTCTCGGTGCAGGTGCGAGGTCTAAACTATTTCTTTGGCAAGGGCGACCTCCGCAAACAAGCCCTGTTTAACATCAATCTCGATCTCCACCGAGGCCAAATTGTGATCATGACCGGCCCCTCCGGTTCCGGCAAAACCACCCTGCTGACGCTGATCGGTGCCCTGCGGACAGTGGAGCAGGGCAGCCTGCAAGTGCTGGGGCGAGAACTCCACGGCCTCGGCCATCGGCAGCGGGTGGAGGTGCGGCGCAACATTGGCTTTATTTTCCAGGCCCACAACCTGTTTGCCTCCCTCACCGCCGCCCAAAATGTGGAAATGGCGGTGGAGCTAACCGGGGGCCTACGCCACAAACGCCAGCGGGCAGTGGAAATGCTGGCCCGGGTGGGTCTTGCCGACCGGGTAGACTACAAACCGGCCAACCTGTCTGGGGGCCAAAAACAGCGGGTGGCCATTGCCCGCGCCCTTGTCAACCATCCTCAACTCATTCTGGCGGATGAACCCACCGCCGCCCTCGACAAAAAATCCGGACGCGATGTCGTCACCATCATGCAGGAACTTGCAAAGGAGGAGAACTGCACCATCCTCATGGTCACGCACGACAACCGCATTTTAGACGTGGCCGACCGCATCATCAATTTGGTGGATGGTCGCCTAGAATCCGACGAAAGCCCTCAACAATTCGCCGACGCCCATGCCATCAAAGCCCTCGACGGCAGCATGTTTGTGATGTAGTCCTCTGGCTAGTGTCCGACCCGCGACATCAGTATGCTGGTCACGTACCCCGACGGTCTCTCCTATGGCGCTTTCCTTTTCCAGTAACGTCCAAGCCCTTACCTACACCAAGGTGATGGACTATCTGCAAACCGCGACCCTATTCAAAGATCGCCTGCGCACGTACGATGATCAGCCTAAATTCGACATTCTTTATGGTTCTACCCTGGTGGAGGTAGAAGTGCTGCCCTGGGAAGTCCATCCCTGGCAAAAGGCGGATTTGGCGACCGTGCGGGCCACCAGTTGCGTCACCGTGGGCAGCACCATTAGTCAGGAACTCATGCACTTTTTGCTGACCGAAAATCGCCGCATGAGATTCGGAGCCTTTCACCTGGATGACGCCGATCAAGTCCTCTTTGCCGAAAGCGTTCTCGGCGGCGACAATATGGACGTGATGGAACTGCAAACCTGCATTCTCTCCGTCGTCACCATTGCCGACACCTACGATGACCTGATTGTGGAACGCTTCGGCGGCCGGCGTGCCATC
>JALQST010000225.1 GCA_023264315.1 Nodosilinea sp. BSH.14 | reverse complement strand
TAGGGTAGGCGCGTTGCTCAGGCCATTGCCGCTGGCACTGACGGAACCGCCTAGGCGGGTTCCGGTAATCGAGATCGGGGCTACATCAATAGAGAGTTGGGTGGCATTAACACTGGCACTCTGGGCCAGGGCTGGCATGGGGCAGGCTAGAAGCGCCAAGCCCATAACGCTGAGGCCAGAGGCCGCAGGGACAAGCGGTCCAAAATAAACACGTTGCACAGGTCAGTCTCCTTACAGAGTTTGAGTCATCAACAGGAGGTGGATTCGGAGCCCTTCATGCCTCCGCTTGTCGAAGGACATTGGGGCGTGAAGGGCTGGATCCCCCTTCGGACAGCCTTCAAGATCAGGGAGCCCTCATCTTGAATCGTCCTAACTCTGAAATTCAGCGATGGCGTTCCATCATCCGGATGACTTTTCCCGATCTCAGAAAACTTTCCCCACTATTCTCACGCTTAACGAGATCGTCTATCCCCCGGTAATGAACGACGCCAAGATGGCGGATCCGGTGCGGTCGGTGGCGCGGTCAGTGGTGGAAACCCCGAAGCCTATGGCCTGGGATAAATTTTTTCACCTCACCCTGGGGCGTTTCGGCCTCCATTGCTATGCTTAGCGGTGAACCCTGGGAAAAAGGATTGCGTCATCGTCATGGGATACCGACATCGATATCGCGGGTGGATGGCCAGAACACGGTTAACCCTTTGGACTCAGCCCCAGACCTACCTGCTGCTGCTCGGTACCGCCCTCGGCTACGGCGGATTGCTGTGGCTGGCGGGGCCAAAGCCTATCGCCGTCTTGGGCGGCGGCGGCATTTCGGCGGCGATGATCGGCAGTTGGGCCTGGGGCTTTCGGCCACCCAAAAATGAAGACCCAAGCAGCAACCTGCTGGATGCAGCGGTGTTTCGCAGCCAGATCGATCCCCTCGGCAAGCGGGTGCCCACCGCCAGCCAGCCCACCTGGACAGAAGCCCAAGCCTGGGCCGTGGCGTCCCAGCGGTTTGCCGCCCGCATCTGTGAGCGCGAACCGATGCTGCAAGGGGATCTGTTGGAAGCCCTGCACACGGTGATGGCCCTTTCCCAGCAGGTAGCGGAAGGGTTGGCGGTGATTCCCCAAATCGAAACCGCCACCTATCGCCACCTCACCCAGCAGCGCCTTGAAGCCAGCCGCGACCGCCTGCGCGACACCCACGATCAGCTTCAGCAGCTCCAAGACCAAGTGGCCCTTGCCAGTTTGGACAGCAACACCCTAGAGCGCGACACCCCCAGCGGCGACCTGCCCCAGGGTCTGCAAACCCTGATTGTGGCGAACAAGCACATCCTGGAAGACACCCCTCCGGCCTAGGGCTGGAGGTGAGGGCGCGGAAATCTAGAACGTCCCTGCTAGAGCCTCCATGCAGCGGTCGCAAATCGTTGGGTCTTCGGCGGATTCACCCACGTGGGTGGAGTAGTTCCAGCAGCGGTCGCACTTTTGGCCCTCGGCATCCACCACACCAATGCCCAAAGCGTCAGATTCGCTGTGGTACTTCAGTCCCGCCAGCGGCTCGGCAGAGTTCAGCACCTCCACCTGGGAGACCAGGAACAGGTAGCGCAGTTCATCGACGTGGTTATTCCCAGCCTCAATGGCGTTGTCCGGGTTCAGGCCGATCAGCGTCTTTCTCAGATCCTCATCCGCCACGTAGAGCCGCACGTTAGCTTCTAGAGAAGAACCGATGTCCTTGGCGGTGCGGGCCTGTTCTAGCACTTTGTTCACTTCCTGGCGGATGGTGCGGAGTGGGATCCAGCGATCTACGAGTTCGGGCTGCGACCATTGGGGATCGAGCGTCACCCAGCCGGATTGGAACACGGAGGTGTGATTGTTGGGGTAGGGTAGGTTTTGCCAGATGTCCTCCGCCATGTGGGAGAGCACCGGGGCAATGGCCTTGGCGAGGGCTTCAATGGCGGCGGCGAGGACGGTTTGGCAACTCCGCCGCCGCTGGGAATCCGCCGCACTGATGTACAGCCGATCCTTGGCCACATCCAGGTAGAAGTTGGACAGATCCACCACGCAGAAGTTTTGCACCGTTTGGAAGAAGCGGAAGAACTGGAAGGTCTCAAAGGCGTCGGTGATGTCGGCGAACACCTCGGTCATGCGGTGCAGCATGTAGCGATCCAGTTCCGGCAGTTGGTCGTAGGGGACGGCGTCCTGGGCGGGGTCGAAGTCGTGCAGGTTGCCCAGCAGGAATCGGGCCGTGTTGCGGATTTTGCGGTACACGTCCGCCATCTGCTTGAGGATGTTGCCGCCCAGGGGCACGTCGGAGGAATAGTCCACCGAGGACACCCACAGCCGCAGCACATCGGCCCCGTAGGGCGGCTCTTGCTTTTGGTTGTTGCCGCCGTTGATCACCACGTAGGGATCGACCACGTTGCCCATGGACTTGCTCATCTTGCGGCCCTGCTCGTCGAGGGTAAAGCCGTGGGTGAGCACCGTTTTATAGGGCGCGTGACCGTTCACCGCCACACTGGTCAGTAGGCTGCTTTGGAACCAGCCCCGGTGTTGGTCGGAGCCTTCTAGGTACATGTCCACGGGGTATTTCAGTTCGTCCCGCTGTTGGGCCACCGCCGCCCAGGAGGAACCGGAATCGAACCACACGTCCATGGTGTCGGTGCCCTTGCGGTAGGTGCGCCCGTTGCGGCGGTAGGGTTCGGGCAAGAGGTCGGCCTCGGACAGTTCCCACCAGGAGTCCGACCCTTTTTCGGCAAAGAGGGCTTGGATGTGGGCCAGGGTGTCGGCGTTGATCAGGGGTTCCCCGGTTTCTTCGTCGTAGAACACCGGAATCGGCACGCCCCAGGTGCGCTGGCGCGAAATGCACCAGTCGGAGCGGTCGGCCACCATGGCCGTGATCCGGTTTTCTCCGGTGGCGGGAATCCACTGCACGTCTTGGATCGCCTTCAGAGCTTGATCCCGGAAGCCCTCGACCGAGGCAAACCACTGTTCCGTGGCGCGGTAGATGGTGGGCTTTTTGGTACGCCAGTCGTAGGGGTATTTGTGGACGTAGGGTTCGTGCTTGAGCAGAGAACCCGCTTCCTCCAGGGCTTGGATCACCGCTGGGTTGGCATCCTTCAGCACGTTCAACCCGGCAAAGGGGCCAGCCTCTTCGGTCATGTCGCCCTTCTCATCCACGGGGCAAAGCACGGGCAACCCGTAGCGCTGACCCACCCGGAAGTCTTCATCCCCATGCCCAGGGGCGGTGTGAACCAGGCCCGTACCGGATTCCGTGGTCACATAGTCGCCGCCGATTAGGATGGGGCTTTCCCGGTCAAACAACGGGTGACGATAGGTGGAATGCTCCAGCGCCGCCCCCTTGAGTTCTGACGTCACGACCAGATCAGACCCCAACACCTGGGTCATCCGCTCCACCAGGTCTTTGGCAATGATTAGGTACTGGAACGGTTGCCCAGAGGCCACCTCCACCACGGCATAGGTGAGGTCGGCATTCACCGCCACGCCCAGGTTGGCCGGAATTGTCCAGGGGGTGGTCGTCCAGATCGCCACGCCCAGCTTGCCCAGGTAGGGTTCTAGGGCCGTCCTGGCATCGGGGGAGGCGCTCACCATCGGGAAGGCGGCATAGATGCTGGGCGAGGTGTGGCCTTCGGGATACTCCAGTTCCGCCTCCGCCAGGGCCGTTTGGGAACTGGGGCTCCAGTGGACGGACTTGAGGCCGCGATAGATGTAGCCCTTCAGGTACATCTGGCCGAAGACCTCAATTTGCGCCGCTTCGTATTCGGGGGTGAGGGTTTTGTAGGGTTCGTCCCAGTTGCCCCAGACGCCGTAGCGCTTGAAGCCCTCCCGCTGCCGTTCGATGGTTTTGAGGGCAAAATCCCGCGCCTTATAGCGCAGTTTGATGGGGGTGAGCTTGGCCCGCGCCTCGTCGTCCATGGCTTGCAGCACCTTCAGCTCGATGGGCAGACCGTGGCAGTCCCAGCCGGGGACGTAGCGCACCTTGCGACCCTTCAGCAGTTGGTACTTATTAATGGTGTCCTTCAGAATCTTATTCAGGGCGTGGCCAATGTGCAGGTCGCCATTGGCGTAGGGCGGCCCATCGTGCAGCACAAACACCTCGCCGGGGTTGCGGGTAGACAGGGTTTCGTAGATCTGGTTCTCGGCCCAAAAGGCTTGAATTTCCGGCTCGCGCTTAGTGGCGTTGGCCCGCATGTCAAAGCGGGTTTGGGGCAGCAGAACGGTTTCTTTGTAGCTTTTAGGGTCTGTCACAGCCGCAGGTTAGAGATGAAGGACAAATCTTAACCATGATCGCATGAGCGGCGATCAATGGCTAGACCGACCACGCCTCGGGCGATTCCTGCGGCGGGGAGACCTAGGCGGGGGCGTGGCCCTACTTCATCTTTTGCTTGATGAAGGCCAGCACCTTGGACAGTTGGCCCTTCAGTTGGGCGACTTCGGTTTGCAGTTGCTTCACCTGGGTTTGCAGGGCCGCGAAGGCCTCGGGGCTGACCCCACCTCCGGCGGCGGCGGGTGGGGTGGCCGGGGCGGCGGGAGCCGCAGCGGGGGCATTGCGGCGAGGCTTGCGGGCCTTCACCATGGCGGCTTTGACGGCCTCGATCAGTTCCTTTTGCTCAAAGGGTTTTTGGATGAACTCGAAATACTCGAAGGGCTCCGACATTTTTTCGGTCACTTCTTCCTTCCGGCCCGACATCAGCACGAGGGGAATGCGCTGAAGCTCAGGGCTAGCCTGGATGGCCTGGAAGACTTCCCAGCCACTCATCCGGGGTAGCAGGAAGTCGAGCATGATTAGGTTGGGCTGTTGAGCGCGGATGGCCTCCATCCCTTCCACGCCATCCTTCGCCTCGATGATCTCAAAGTTGCCCTGGGGAAGCATGTCGCGGACGCGCATACGAATCACCCGACTATCATCGATGACCAAAATCTTGTGACTTGCCACAGTGGACTCCTCTTACGGTGTCGAAGCAGGTTGGAGACAACAATGTCCTTCATGATAGTTCAGGTTGCCGGAAAGCTTTCGTCTTTTCGCGAATCAGCAGCAATTTTCTAGGACAGCCCTGCCCTCTACCAGAGAACCGCAGGCTAGAGTCGCACCAGTGGCCCGAGGATGCCCTGGGTGGCCGTGAGATAGTCCTGGGGCGCAAGCCACAGCATCAGCCCTCGCTTGCCCGCCGAAACGGCAACTTGGTCAAAGGCCACCATGGACGCGTCCACATAGACGGGGTAGGGCTTTTGGGTGCCGAGGGCGGTGACGCCGCCCCGGATATATCCCGTCAGGGGCTGCACCTCCTTCAGGGGCACCGTGTCCACCTTGCGCTCTCCGGCTAACAGGGCCAAGGCTTTGAGATCGAGCTGGGCATGTCCCGGCACCACGGCAAGGCAAACCCCATGGCGTTCCCCCCTAGCCACTAGGGTTTTGAACACCTGCTGGGGTGGCAGCCCGAGCTTAGCCGCCGTGCTGTCTGCCGCCAGATCCTCGGGATCCACGGCATACTCCAACATCTGGTAGGGCAGGTGGAGGCGATCTAACATTCGGGCAGCATTGGTTTTGGCCATCGTGGTGGTGGAATGGGGAAGGAGACGATTAAAATAACGTATAAAATAACGTAATTAACGCCTCTCCGTTCTCTCCCCACCGCTGCCCTGCGCTTGCACCTTTGACATCCTCACCGGGGTAAACCCACGGT
>JALQST010000224.1 GCA_023264315.1 Nodosilinea sp. BSH.14 | reverse complement strand
GGCCCGAGCAAGACTCGGGCCGCTTTTTTCTATGGCCTTAGTCTAAACTCCAAACCTAGCCCTACGATTGATGACCGGACGCCTAGGCCGCGTGCCCAAACTGACCCTAGCAGGTCGCCGCCAGAGCTAGCCAGACCCAGTGAACCCTCTACAGAAATTTTCTGGCACAGGCTTTCGTTTTTGTGGGAGCCGATTGGCTAGCATAGGGCTGCTTATTTTTGCGGATATTCCCGGAGAGTTCCCTGTGAAACGGGCGTTTGCACTGGCTTTGCCGATGGTGTTGGTCGGTGGGGTGGTGGCCTTACCCCTACCTAGCTTGAAGGGTTGTTCGATGGCAGCTTGGGCGAACCAAACCCGCCTCTTTGGCCACAATGGCGAGGCGGGGCGGGATGGCCGACCGGGGCAGGATGGACGGTCAGGCGTCGCGGCCAATACCATTGCCGATGGCAACCCGGCCAGTTTTGTGTTGTCTGGAGAATCGGGTGGGCCAGGGGAAGATGGGGAGGCGGGTTATCGGCCCCGCTGCGCCGACCAGCCTAGGGATGTGGCCCACCATTTGCAAGCGGCCCATGGCGGTAATGGGGGCAACGGGGGCCAGGGTGGGCAGGGCGGCAATGGGGGCGACTTAACTGTTTACTATCGCGATCTGGCTCAGCTTCAGCGCCTTTCGGTGACGGCGGTGGGGGGCCAGGGTGGTCGGGGTGGTCGGGGTGGGCAGGGTACCCTAGGCTGTCGTTGCCCGGTGCGCCAGTGGGAGCAACAAACCTGTACGGGCACACCAGGGCAGAGTAACTACCGCTGCCAAACCCAGCGCTATCGATGTAGTGACGGGCGGACGGGTGCCCAGGGCAACTTCGGGGCCGATGGCCGCACGGGGGAGGATGGACAACTGTGGCTCGTGAACCAACTGGATCCGATCCAGCCGGACAATCCCGCTCAATCGGCGCGGCTGTCGGCCCTGGCGAATCAGTCTTTTCCGCTATCGCGCAACCTGTGGGAGACCCGATCTGGGGCCAATGGGCTGCTGGCTCCTGGGTCACGGGTGCGAGACAGCTACCAGGTGTATACGGGGCGGGTGGCCGGAACGGTGCAGTTAGCTTGGCAAGCCGCCCGTCCGATCAGTGGGTTTGACAGGGAAAGCCTGACCGCCGAGATTCAGGCCGATGGCACCCTAGCCGCCACCTTCTCGGAGGATCTCTGGGCCGACTACAGCACCCAGCGCCAGGGCGATGTGATGACCCTCACCATTCACCGAGCCGTGCGTCGCCAAGACGCGACCCGGCTAGCCTGGGGCGGCACCCAGGGCCAAGGCCCTAATCTGCGGGTCATTGTGCTGGATTTGGGCAACGAATCCGCCTTTGTGGATACCCAGTTTCGGGTCACCCTTCGCACCACCACCGACGATCTCCGGGAGAGCCGCAACCCTCGCTATACCACCGCCTACGAAGCCATATTGCCGACGGAACAGGTAGTCCTTAACAACAACCGCTTTGAACTCGCCCTCGGTCAACTGCCCATCGATGCCCGCGCCCTGCGC
This sequence comes from Nodosilinea sp. BSH.14, assembly GCA_023264315.1. Lineage (GTDB taxonomy): Bacteria > Cyanobacteriota > Cyanobacteriia > Phormidesmidales > Phormidesmidaceae > Nodosilinea. The sequence goes on along the minus strand of JALQST010000224.1, from coordinate 4,179 downwards.
CCCGGCACCTATGCCCAGCTAGAGATCACCGCCTTACGTTCCCTGGGTAGCCACTCCGCCGAACAAACCCTCACTTGGCAAGGCCAAATCTAGGTCGGTTACATCCACAAAGCCCTGTGCCATGGGGGATGCCGCTGACTTGCCCCTAAAGCGGATTGGCCTGGTAAGGATCAAAGTCGTTGCAGTCGCCTTTTTTGACGGTAATCACGGTTTTGACCCCGCCCCGACGGGTAAAGTCGCCAATCACACGGATACCGTGGGGGGCCAGTTCCTCCCAAAGGCGGTCTAGGATGGCGTTGGTCACAGCTTCGTGGCTGATGCGTTCGTTGCGAAAGGAATTGACGAACAGCTTAAAGGCTTTGAGTTCCACCACCCATTCCCCCGGACAATAGTCCACCACGATGGTGCCAAAGTCGGGGTAGCCGGAGCGGGGGCAGAGGGCGGTAAATTCGGGGTGCTCTAGGTGGATGGTATAGCGATTTTGACTGGGGCTAGGCCATTTCTCCAGCAGAGCCTCGCGGGTTTGGGCAATGGCGCGATCACCGTACTGGCTTGCCAGAGAGAGTCCGTCGGAGGAGGTGAGCATACATCTACAGCCAGGGAAAGACAGGAATTGGCCCTTTGCCATGTTAACCCATCCCCTGAACACGGGGTAAATTGGGAATGAGGTGTAGCCCTACTATGGGTTTTAAGAACCTCCGACCCCCGACCTTTTGGGTCACTTCTCCACCGTTTAAGGCCCCTATTTCCCATGCCCAACGCCCATCGCATCGCCCAAATCGAACTGTTCCAAGACGACAACAACGGCTACAAATCCTTTGAAATGCCGGGGGCCAAACCCCACTACAACCCGGATCGTCCCGGCCAAGTAGAACACATTGCTTTGGATATCAGCCTGGATTTGGAGCAAAAAATCTGTGAGGGCACCTGCAAACTTCGCATTAACCCAGTGCGGGATGGGGTAGAAAGTTTGACCCTCGATGCCGTAAATCAGCAGATTGAATCGGTCAAAATCGGCAGCACCAAGCAGGAGTTTGACTACGATGGCGAGCGGCTGCACATTCACCTAAAAAAGCCCACGGTGGCAGGGGCCAGTTTCACGGTGGCGATTGTCTATCGCCTGGTGCAACCGGAGCGTGGCCTTTACTTCATCGGCCCCGACCAGCACTACCCCGACAAACCCGTCCAGGTGTGGACTCAGGGCGAAGATGAGGACTCCCGCTACTGGTTCCCCTGTTTCGATTATCCGGGGATGCTGTCTACCTCAGAAATTCGGGTGCGGGTTCCGGCCCAGTACCAGGTGGTGTCGAATGGTGAGCTAATTGACACTATCGAGGACGGTGATTACAAGATTTTTCACTGGCACCAAAAGCAAGTCCATCCTACTTATTTGATGGCCCTAGCGGTGGGGGAATTCGACGTGATTCAAGACCAGTGGCAGGATATTCCCGTCACCTACTACGTGGAAAAAGGCCGCAAGGATCAGGGCCAGATCAGCATGGGCAAAACCCCTCGGATGATCGAATTTCTCAGCGAAAAGTATGGCTATAAATACGCTTTTCCGAAGTACGCCCAGGTCTGCGCCGCCGACTTCATCTTTGGCGGTATGGAAAATACTTCGGTGACGATCCTCACCGACCGCTGCCTGCTAGACGAACGCGCTGCCCTGGATAACCGGGATTCCGAAGCCCTGGTCGTCCACGAACTGGCCCATCAGTGGTTTGGCGACCTGCTGGTGATCAACCACTGGAGCCACGCCTGGGTGAAGGAAGGCATGGCTACCTATTCTGAAGTGATGTGGACGGAGCAGGAGTACGGCGCGGATGAAGCCGCCTACTACCGCCTCGGTGAAATGCGGAGCTACCTGAACGAAGACAAAACCCGCTACCGTCGCCCCATGGTGACGCACGTTTACCGGGAGGCCATCGAACTCTACGACCGCCACATCTACGAAAAAGGGGCCTGCGTCTACCACATGATTCGCGCCGAACTGGGGGACGCCCTGTTCTGGAAGGCGATCCAAACCTTTGTCAACCGCCACGCCCACAGCACCGTGGAAACCATCGACCTACTGCGGGCCATCGACCAAGCCACCGGGCGCAACCTGCGGCCCCTGTTCGACCAGTACGTGCTGCGCGGCGGCCACCCCGACTACAAAGTCGCCTATGGCTGGGACGGCGACAGCAAACTGGCCAAGCTCACCATCACCCAAACCCAAGCCAAGGATGGCGACACCAGCAGCACCAGCGGCCTGTTCGACCTGCGGATTCCCATCGGTTTTGGCTTTGTTAGCCAGGGCAAAACCCCCAAGGTCGAAGTCAAACCCTTCACGGTGCGAATCCACGAACGGGAGCAGGCCCTCTTCTTCCCGCTAGAGAAAAAGCCCGATTTCATTAGCTTTGACGTGGGCAACCACACCCTCAAAACCGTGGAGCTAGACTACCCCCTCCCCGAACTCAAGGCCCAACTCCAGCACGACCCCGACCCCCTCTCCCGCATCGAAGCCGCCATTGCCCTAGCCAAAAAGGGCAACCTAGAGGCTGTCACCGCCCTCGCCACCGCCCTCACCGAGGATCCCTTCTGGGGCGTGCGGGCCAAAGTGGCGGAGCAACTCGGCTCCGTCAAGCTCGATCAGGCCGCCGAAGCGCTGCTCAAAGCCCTCAAAGATCCCGAAGCCCGGGTGCGCCGCGCCGTCGTCCGCGCCCTAGGCGACATCAAAACCGCCGACAGCTACAAAGCCCTCAAAGCCATTGCCGAAAAGGGCGATGCCAGCTACTACGTGGAGGCCACCGCCATCCACGGTCTCGGTGCGGTAGGGGCTGCCGACCTAGACGGCAAACCTAAGGAGAAGAAGACCCTCAAACTGCTGGAAAGCATCCTCAAAGAACGCCAGGGCTGGAATGAAACCGTGCGCTCTGGGGCCATCACCGCCCTCAGCCAGTTCAAATCCTCCGAAGAAGCCCTCGACCTGGTACTGAAATACACCGAATCGGGCACCCCCCAAGCCCTACGCCTAGCGGCCATTCGCGCCCTCGGCCCCATCTCCAAGGGCCAAACCAAACCCACCGTCGAACGCATCCTCGACCGCCTAGAACCCATCGCCAGCGAAACCTTTTTCCTCACCCAGGTTTCTGCCGTGGCCGCCCTAGAAGGGGTGGAAAGCCCCCGCGCCATCCGCATTCTGCAAAACCTGACGGAACATACCCCCGATGGTCGAGTTCGCCGCCGCGCCCAGGAAGCGGTACAAAAGGTACAAAAGGCCATTGGCAAAGACAAAGCCGTGGAACAACTGCGCCAGGAGGTGGATGATTTGAAGAAGGCGAATCAGGAAATGAAGAGTCGGCTGGAGACGTTGGAGGCCAAGGCGAAGTAGGGGCGAGGGACTGATGTATAGGTTGTACTGGAAGTTATGTTCACTAACACTCCTAGGAGAATAGAGATGTTTAGTTGGTTGACCAGCTTGTTTAAGCAAATCTGGAAGTTCTGGAATCGCTTAGATGAGAAGACTAAACGCGCAATTATCGAGGAAGTTGTCAAGTCATTTGAGAAAATGTTTCGTGCTTTCTATAAAATGACAAAAAGCCATAGCTAAAAAGGAGTAATAATGAGCAGCTTCAAAGAATTTATGGATGAAATTGAGAATTCACCTACACAGGCAATTCCAACGACTGATTTGACAATTCCAGCGATTAAAACAGCTTTAGCTTTGGCAACTGTTGGTTTTTTAAAGCCATTCTCATTCTCAAACGATGAAAAGGAAAAATTCTCAGAGGAGGTTTCTAGCTTAATTCAAGATAAATCCTTCTTGGCTGAATTAAGTGATGAAATCGCCGTGCCTCTGGAAGGTGAGTCCGAGAATGAATTTGTGAGTCGAAGCACTAATGCATTGAGGAGGATTCTCTACGAAAAATTCAATATTAAGAATGAGTAAATTAAGTTTTCCAGGATAGCTTAGCACAATGTACCTCATATAAGCTAAGCCTTTTGTAGGAGCAATCCAACATTAGCGGAAAAAATCGAGACTCTAGCCATGCCATGCAGTTTGAATGGGATAGAAATAAAGCCGACCGCAACCTATCAAAACACAGCGTTTCTTTTGAGGAAGCAAAAACCGTTTTTGAAGATCCTCTCTACGTTGACTTTTACGATCCAGACCACTCGGAAGAAGAAGAACGCTAC
>JALQST010000223.1 GCA_023264315.1 Nodosilinea sp. BSH.14 | reverse complement strand
CCACCCAGCTTGACCGCGTCGATGGCGTGATGATGGGCCGCGCCGCCTACGACAACCCCTACCTGTTTGCCGAGGTAGATCGGCGGTTCTTTGGGGTCAGTGACGCGCCCCTCACCCGGTTTGAGGTGGTTGAAACCCTGCTGCCCTACATTGACCACTGGACGAGCCGGGGGCTGAAGCTCAACAAAATCACCCGCCATTTGCTAATGCTGTTTGCCGGACAACCGGGCAGCCGCCAGTGGAAACGGATCCTCACCGAGGAGTCCTGTCAACCGAACGCCGGTGTGGAGGTCGTCCAACAGGCTCTCCTCACCGTGCAGCAGGCCACCCAGCAACAAAACCACCTCGCTGCCCTCCGTTAACCGGGCGAGAAGATGGCCGTCCAAATCGTAAAAACTGGGCGAAGACCAACCCACGACGACCGGTGCACAACGGCCCTTCGGCTAGGATGGGTTCGGTGCTCCTTTGCCGTCCCTGACGCCCCTGACGATTGATTGATGCCAATGACGAAACCTTCCGCCCCCTACCAGCCCTTTCTACTGCGCCTGCTCCATGGCCTCACCGGGCTGTGTCTCATCGCCGCCCTCCTCACCGCCTACTGGACCTATGACACCTACGATGGGCGCTGGGGGGGCATTCCCCTACCCAAGTTTTCGGAGATTGAGAGTATCCACGGCACATTTGGGCTCTGGACGCTGCTGATTTTCCCGGCCTTTGTGGTCTATGCCTGCCGCCCCGGCCAGCGGCGCTTGGTGCAGCCCGACACCTTCAAAAAACTGGCCCAGGTGGGCAAACCCGCCTGGTGGTACACCCTCAACCGCCTCACCAATACCCTGGCCCTGCTGGCCCTCACCTTTGCCCTCTTCAGCGGCAAAATGATGGGCTCCGACTGGCTCCCCGATGGCGAACTCGACCATGCCTGGTACTACGCCCACCTGATGTCCTGGGTGGTGATGGTGCTGGCTACAGCTCTCCATCTGCTCATGAATGCCAAGGTCGGCGGGGCACCGCTGCTGCTGTCCATGCTGACCTGGAAATTTCGGGAAAAAGACAGCCCTGCCCACTGGCCCCACCATCTGTCTCACTGGTGGGCCGCCACCCAGCAAGGCGCTTGGGCCACCTGGTTTCAGCCCATGACCGCCATTCTTGCCCTCGAAATTGCGATTTTGGCCAGCATCGTCGCCGCCTGGATCCTTCCGCTGTTCAAGCATCGCTAGGGGTTGCATCCATAGCCCAGCGGCGAAATCCCGAGGAATTCTCAACAGACCGCAGGGCCAACGCATAGCCGATGCGGTGGCGCACGTCCCACCGGTAGCGGCGCACATTGGCCCACAACCCCAAGCGGAAACCTCAAAAAGCCGATAAATTAAGTAACTAGGGAATACTAGAGAAAACGAGGACACCCACATGCGGGTATTGTTGATGACGGGTAAAGGCGGCGTGGGCAAAACCTCCGTGGCGGCGGCAACCGGGCTGCGCTGTGCCGAACTGGGCTACAAAACCCTGGTGCTCAGTACCGATCCGGCCCACTCCCTCGCCGACAGCTTTGATATGGAACTGGGCCACGAGCCGCGCCAGGTGCAGCCCAACCTGTGGGGGGCGGAACTGGATGCCCTGATGGAGCTAGAGGGCAACTGGGGCGCGGTGAAGCGCTACATCACCGATGTGCTGCAAGCCCGTGGATTGGAGGGCATTGAGGCCGAAGAACTGGCCATCCTCCCCGGCATGGACGAAATTTTTAGCCTGGTGCGGATGAAACGCCACCACGACGAAGGCGAATACGACGTGCTGATCATCGACTCGGCTCCCACCGGGACGGCCCTGCGCCTGCTGAGCCTGCCGGAGGTGGCGGGCTGGTACATGCGCAAACTCTACAAACCCTTCCAGGCCGTTTCTGAGGTGCTGCGGCCCCTGGTGGAACCGCTATTTCGCCCCGTGGCGGGCTTTTCCTTGCCCACCCGCGAAGTGATGGACGCCCCCTACGAGTTCTATGAGCAGCTCGTCGCCCTGGAAAAAGTCCTCACCGACGCCGCGACAACCTCCGTGCGCCTCGTCACCAACCCCGAAAAAATGGTGCTGAAGGAATCCCTTCGCGCCCATGCCTACCTAAGCCTGTACAACGTGGGCACCGATTTGGTGATTGCCAATCGCATTATTCCTGAGGAAGTCCAAGATCCCTTCTTCCAGCGGATGAAGGAAAAGCAGCAGGAATACAAACAGGAAATCCACGACGATTTCCGCCCCCTACCCGTCAAAGAAGTGCCCCTCTTTGCCGAGGAAATGTGCGGCATCGACGCCCTGCACCGCCTGAAGGACACCCTTTACAAGGACGAAGATCCGGCCCAGGTGTACTACAAAGAAACCACCCTGCGCGTGGTGCAAGAGGCCAACAACTACAGCCTAGAACTGTACCTGCCGGGGATTCCTAAGGACAAAATCGAACTGAGCAAATCCGCTGACGAACTCAATATTCGCATCGGCAACCACCGCCGCAACCTGGTCTTGCCCCAGGCCCTCGCCGCCCTCCAACCCTCCGGGGCCAAAATGGAGGATGACTACCTCAAAATCCGCTTTAGCCCAGCGGCCTAGTGGTTTGTCAGGGTTAAATTTTAGGGTTGCAGATATCCTCAAAGCCCTTCGACGGTTCGACCGGCTCACCGCTCAGGACGACCGTAAACGGCACGTTCGGGCTGAGCTTGTCGAAGCCCTAATTCTTAATCTTGACACTGCACTAGTCCTTCATCAACATTCGCAACGAAGCCAACACCCGCCGAGGATTCTTTCGGTGCATCGCCATCCCCAACCAGTAAGACGCCTCCTCTCGGCCCATGGCCTCAATGCCCTCCACACACGTCACCATATTCTCCCGGCTCCGCATCGGAGCCAGCACCCGAAAAATCAGGCCCAGCATCATCGCCAGATCCTCATCCACCGGAAAGGCGTTGGGTTGATCCGGCTTTAGCCCCCCCAAGCTAATCCCCGCCTTAGACAGCCGCCGCAAAATGCGATGCTCAATCAGCGCCAGGTTGCGCCCCTTCAGCCCTGCAATCCGCACAGGTTTGGTAATGTGGGGCGTCGCCGTCGCTGGCAACTGCCACACCTCAAGCTGAAGATTACTGGCACCAAGGTGCTCTGCCCGTAGCTCGTAGCTCGGCTTGCCATTGAAGGCGGTTGGCTCACGGGTAAGGTTAGGTCTGGGGGCGGTCATCACCATCTAGCGAACTCCTTCAGCCTTGGCGGATACATGGGCTGCGCCTGTGCCCATCTTGCAAAGACGCTCTGTGAGTGTCGCAGGTTCATCCCCGGTTAGGTCAAGGCCGTCAGAAAACGCAATGGTGTAGGTGGCGTGGAGCGTTTTTTCGCGGGAGGCCCGCATCTGTGCCGCCAAAAAATCTTTGATCGGGGCGGCATCGTTCACCCTGCCCTGGAACTCAAACCCAAAGGTGCTGCCCGTCGCCGTGGCATAGTCGCCCTCAAAGGCGACATCCACCGTCGCCCCTCGAATTTGGCGCACATGGCCCATCAGGGTAAAGGCATCACTGTCGTTGTAGAGCTTGATTTCCAGGCTGGCAAGTTGTTCCACCTTGGCGGTGCGGGCCTGTTCCCAAACCCGGTTCAGCGCCTCCTTCAGCGAGCCTTCGGCTTGGAAGGTGGTTAGCGGTAAGGTCTCGGTAGATCCAGGGGTTCCACCGCCGCCAGGATCGCCTGGGGCACCCCCACCCGTGGACGCCGTACCATCGCTGGCCCCACGACCGTCCTCAGAACCCCGGCCTTCCGTCCCGATGTCATTTCCTAGCCCTGGGTCAGGCTTCGGCTTGGGGGGCCAGATGTCGTTATCCTGGGCAAATTCCGTGGTGTAAGCATAGGAATTTTCGTCGATCTTGATGGAAGCCGAGGGATCCCCTTTGCCCCAGAGCAAATCCCCACTGCGGTAGACAAACAGCCCCGCCTCAATGCCCTGCACAATGCCCTTGGTAAACACATCATGGCCCACCAGCATAGGCAAGCTGGGGTCTCGGTAAAACTCCAGCCGGAAGCTGGCCGTACTGATCTGGCCCTTGCGAAGGGGCGTTTTGTCTCGAAGGTAGGAGGGAGAGTCAGGATTATCCTCCGGTAGCCGAAGCTGACGACTTTCTCGAAGCTGGCGCACCACCTGCTTTTGCCCTGCCCCTGGCGACTCCGAGGCATTGGGGTCATCAATGGAAGCATGGGCGAGCTCCACAGAACTTCCCTCTACCTTGGCCGTAGAGGGGTAGAACAGGTGGCGATAGGCTTGCTGGGCCGCAATGGCCGCCTGGGTTTGGGATTTTCCTTTCTGCTCTTGTAGGGCGTCTTGCTGATACTGGGCCAACTGGGCAAAGGTGGGCGACTGGATCAGATTACGGATGGCCAAATGGCGTTCCATTTTTTGCCACATATCCTCCTTCTTCTGCGAATCGACACAGAGAAAGACCACATGGTTGCGGTTCAACCGCCGATCCCCACTGCTGCCCTTTTCGGCATACAGCCGCTCCACCAAAGCCGGAACCCGAACCTGGTCGCCATGGACGGTTTCGGCCTCGTAGCTAATCAGCGCGAGGTAGGGCTTGCCATCCCCTGTATCGTCCGGGATGTCGTAGGGGCCAGCGGGAAAAGGAACCAGGTTGAACGGCCCACCCGCCTTAAAAAGGGTCTTGATTTCGTCGTTGAGTTCATCGCGCACCCGCCCCGGATCAATCAGTTGCTCTTGCCGACGAATGAGCTGGGTCAGATTGGCCTCTGCTAAGAACCGCAGGGGCGCACCAGGGCGATCATCCAAATAGGCCGACGCTTGCACAAACCGCCGAACCGCATCCTCCACAAAGCTCATTTCCAGGTCAGGGGCAAGGATGGAATAGCGCAGTTGCTCCTTCGTCAGCCCCTTCAGCAATTCGTTGAACGCCAGGGAGTGAAACAAGACCACCCTCGCCACGTAGGAGCCATAGGGCAACAGCCCCCGGTAATGTTCTTGATCCAGGTTTTGGGCCAAGGCGGGCTGATCTCCCTCCACCCCCGCCACATCGGCCCGAATCGCCGGGAGAAACTGCTGTAGCTCTAGCTTGGTGACAATCTCCCGCCGAATCGCTTCATTGCCGGGATTCAGGTGGTGCAGGTGAATGGCATAGGTGGACTTGGGTTGCTCCCGCCACAGTTCGGCCACCGTGCGAGCCAACAGCCGCAGCATCCCCCGTACCCGCTGAAAGTTACTCAGGGTAGAGGTTTTATCCCGCAGGGTTTCAAGCAGTTCTGGGTGGAGGGGAAAGCCGTCGCGAAAAGCCTCCATCCGTTGATCCGCCGCTGTGGTTTGCACAATGGTCTCTCGGTGCTGATCCCACAGTCGTTGGTACGCCTCAATAATCGTGGCCGCTTGGGCATCGTCGATAAAGCCAAACAACCGCCGCCGCAAAACCTTAACGGTTTCGTCCTCTTCCGTCGGATCCAGCAGAGTGGCCTTGCGGGCCGAAACACTCATTAGCTCATCCATTTGAGCCGCAATGAACTGATTCTCTTCACTGTAGGCATCGGTGGCTTTGCCCCCTTTCCCAATCGCCAGAGTGTAGACCAGAGCCGCCCTCGGCGAAGACTCCACCGCCTTAAACAGGGCCGTGAGAAAGGCCGTAAGCTGTCCCCCAGCCCGATCCCGTTCCTTCGCCTTCAGCTTGCGGAGGTAAATGGAAAGCTCGTCAATCAAAACCAGGGTTGGCGCTTGGCCAAACAACTCCCGGATGGTTTCAGCCCCAGGCGCAATCCC
>JALQST010000222.1 GCA_023264315.1 Nodosilinea sp. BSH.14 | reverse complement strand
TCCCACGAGGAGAGGAGAGCCGGAAGTGCCTCAAAGTCCCTCTCCCTTGGGGAGAGGGATTTAGGGTGAGGTTTAGAACGCGGCCCAAGAGGGGGGTGGCCATCGACGAAATCTAGACGAGAGGAATTTCCCTAATGTCAGCTTTGGCGTACCCAGCACTACACTGATGTATATGGTGGAGGCATTGCCATCGGCCATCGTTAACGTCGCGAGTACTCTCTAATCTATGTTTACGATTGAATTGACCCTCAAGCACACGGCTATGCCCCTCTCAGTGCAGAAGAAAGAGCAGGAGGCGGCAGAAGCCCTCTACGGATCCATTGTGAACGAAGTTCGCAGTGGCAGTGGCCAATGGCTAGAGATGACCTGCGATCAGCTGCCCAACAAAAAGGTGACGGTGCTCTCCAGCGAAGTGGCCGCCGTGCAGATTTTTGAGAAAGCGGGCACCGCCACGGCCTCCGGTCGTCCCCCCGGGTTCTTCGCCCTCACCGCCGATCAATAGCCGATCAGTACCTTAGGTCGTCCCATTGGGGCGTCCCAACTTCTCTATGACCCTAATCCTCACCAACGATGACGGCATCGACGCCCCCGGCCTCCAAGCCCTGCGCCATGCCTTGGGCGATCATCCCGCCTGGGTAGTTGCGCCGGATCAGCACCTTTCCGGCTGTAGCCACCAGATGAACCGGGGCGGCCCTATCTCGATTACTCCCTGCAAGGATCGATCCTTTGCCATTGGCGGCACCCCCGTCGACTGCACCCGCGTGGCCCTAGGGCATCTGTGTCCTGAGGCGACCTGGGTGATCTCCGGCATCAACGCTGGAGGCAATTTGGGGGCGGATATGTACCTGTCGGGTACGGTGGCGGCGGTGCGCGAAGCCGCCCTGCTGAGGGTTCCCGGCATCGCTATTTCCCACTACATCCACAACCGCCAGCCCGTCGACTGGGGGTTGGCCAGTCGGTTGGCTACCCAGGTAATCCGCACCCTGATGGCGGAGCCCATCTCCCCAGGGTGCTTTTGGAACGTGAATTTGCCCCACCTCCAGGCCCAGGAGCCGGAGCCGGAAATGGTCTTTTGCACCCCCTGCACCCAGCCCCTACCCACGGAATTTAAGGTCGAAAATAACCAATTTCACTACACCGGGCAGTATGGCAACCGTCGCTACGACCTCGACTCTGACGTAGCCGTTTGCTTTGGCGGACGCATCGCCATCACCAAAATCTGCCTTTGGTAGCGCCCTGGGAGACCGCAATCCTGAGCACAGCGTGGACGGGCCGTGATCGTGGCCCATGCACAGGAGCAGAAACCGGGTGAGGAACAAGGCTCTCTATCGCCGCCCTAGAGGAATTCAACGGTGAGCACCGCAGGGATGTCTCTACAATGAATTGAGAAAACGCTAATGCTTTGTTTACACATCGTTGAAGGACTTTGCTATGTCAACCCTTGCCCTAACCTCCGAAAACGTTGAACAAGTACTGAATGAACTGCGCCCCTACCTGCTGGCCGACGGTGGCAACGTGGAACTGGTGGAAATCGATGGTCCGATTGTGAAGCTGCGGCTGCAAGGGGCCTGTAGTTCTTGTCCCAGTTCGGCGATGACCCTGCGCATGGGCATCGAGCGTCGTCTGCGGGAGTTTATCCCCGAAATTGCTGAAATTGTTCAGGTTGTCGATGACCCGGCGGCTGGGTATTAAACGCTGTCGGCGGGAGTTTATCCCCGAAATTGAGCAAATTTTCTAGTGCAGTGTCAAGACTAAGCATTAGGGCTTCGACAGGCTCAGCCTGAACGTGCTGTCTACGGTCGTCCTGAGCGGTGAGACGGTCGAACTGCCGAAGGGCTTTGAGGATATCTACAACCCTAAAACTTAACCCTGACAAACCACTCGTCATCCTTCCCCTGAACCCGATCTGATTTCCCCGTTGCCGCCTATGTCCCTAGTCCAGTCTGCCCATGTGATTGTTGTTGGGGCCGGGGCGGCAGGGGTGTTTGGGGCCATTGCCTGCGCCGAGGCCATGCCCTCGGCCAAAATCCACCTCTTTGAAGCGGGGCGCGAACCCTTGGCCAAGGTGCGCATTTCCGGTGGCGGACGCTGCAATGTCACCCATGCCTGTTTTGACCCGGCGGTGCTGGTGACGCACTATCCCCGGGGGATCCGTGCCCTGCGTGGCCCCTTCACCCAGTTCCAGCCAAGGGACACCATCGCCTGGTTTCAGCGGCTAGGCATTGCCCTCAAAACCGAGGCCGATGGCCGCATGTTCCCCACCACCGACAACTCCGCCACCATCGTGGAGGGGTTGCTGGGGGAGGTACAGCGACGGGGGATTACCCTCCATCGGGGCACAGCGGTGACGGCAATTACCCGTCAGGACGAGGGCTTTACGGTGGCGGTGAAGGGAGCACCACCCTGGCGGTGTGAACGGTTGCTGCTGGCTACGGGCAGTAGTGCCATGGGCTATCGGTTAGCGCAGTCCTTGGGGCATACCCTCATTCCCCCCGTCCCGTCGCTGTTTACCTTTAATGTGGCGGATCCTGACCTCCATGCCCTGGCCGGAGTCTCCGTAGAGAAGGTGGCCCTGACGCTACACCTCAACCTGGGAAAGCCCCTGAATCAGATCGGCCCACTGTTGATCACCCACTGGGGGCTGAGTGGCCCTGCCATTCTGAAACTATCGGCCTTTGGGGCGGTGGATCTCCATCGCCAGCGCTATCGGGCCAGCCTAGGGATAACCTGGCTACCTGACCTCAGTCAAGACCAGGTGCGGCAAACCCTGCTGGATCTAAAGCGACACCAGGGCAAGCGATTGATGGTCAGCTTTTCGCCCTTTCCGGCTCTATCCCGGCGACTATGGCTCTACCTGCTTCAGCGGCGGGTGCGTCTGGATCGCGATCTCACCTGGGCCAACCTCAGCAAAGGGCAATTACAAACCCTGGTGACGGAACTCACCCAGGGCTGTTACGCCATCGCTGGCCGGGGCGTTTTTAAGGATGAGTTTGTCACCTGTGGCGGGGTGACGCTGAAGGAGGTGGACTTCAAAACCATGGAAAGCCGCTCCTGCCCCGGGCTGCATCTTGCCGGGGAAATCCTCGACATTGACGGCATTACGGGCGGATTTAACTTCCAGAATGCCTGGACGACGGGCTGGCTGGCGGGGCGGGCCATGGCTAGGGCCGGGTCAGCGTGCAAAATTTCCGCACCCGATCAAACTCTGGATCCTGCCAGGAATAGGCAAAGTGGCTGACGGCGTTGATCTCCGGCAGAGCGCGGCGGATCGCCTCCATTTGGGTTTCTAGGGCGGGGCGATTGTGGGTGGGCTGGCCCCAGGTGCCCGCCAGGGCTGGCATAATCAGCGGTCGCCCATTGGCGGGAGCCATGGCCCCCACCCGCCGAATGCCGTCTAAAATGCAGCCCGTGTGGCCACAGACCGCATAGGCCATGGGATGCCAAGCCATGGTAGTGGGGAAGCGCTCCCAGTATTGCAGGCGAGAGTCGTAGCCGCCGGTGCCCACGGTTTGGTTGCCATCGGGGAAAAAGACGGCCCCGGCGGCTACGCCGCTGCGACGGGCCTGATCCTCCGCCATTTTGACAAAATCCACCACCCCTTGCACCGCGTGGGCCACCGCCAGTTGCCACAGTTCCCACTGAAGCTGGGGCCGCAGGGCAGCAGCGCTGGGCGGCGGTGTATTGGGCATGCGGGGGGTGGGCTGGCGGGTTTGCCACAGGGGTTCGGTCTCGTTCGGGAAGCGGGCGCGGACTTCTTCAATGTCTCGCACCTCTAGGGATCCTCGGCTGATGTAGCGACGCATGAGTTCTTGGCCCTGCTGGTTCGAGGCCCGCTGAAGAAAAGCCTGCCGAGACGCCTGACCGTAGATCCACAGATCATCGACGCTATCCACCACGGAATAGGGGCCAACCCCCCGGGGATAGCGCACATAGTCAAACAAGACGCTGTCGGGGCGTCGCCGCAGAATGGCCGACAACATCTGGGTATAGTCGGCCTGGGCCTGGGGATGATAGGGATCGACGAAGACCTCATCGGGATTGCTAGACTCCCCCGCCTTGGCGAAGGACACCGTGGTTTGGCCGCGCCCATTCATGGCTAACACCGGCTGCCGATTGGGTTGCAACCCGTAGTGATAGCCAAAGTTGAGGGTGAAGACCCAGGCGTCTACCCGCAGCCCGCGATAGCGGCCTTTCTCGATGGATTCCGCCAGCAAATCCCGGCGTTCGTAGCCGGGAGACTGCACCACCGACGGCCACACGGTGGGATTATCGGCCTGGGGTAACAACACCTGCCCCCCGTAGAAGGCTTCGACATAGACCTCGTTGTAGCCCAGGTTCACCACCCGATCCATCACCGCCTCCAGCACCCCGGGCTGAAGGTCGCAGGGATAGAGTCGTAGCCACACCGCCTGCCGTTGGGGCCACTGCTGGCTCCGGCAGCGCCGCAGGTCTTCTGCATGTTGGCGCACCTTGGCCTGATACTGCTGCTGGGCCGTGGCATCGCCGCTAAAGGCGGATCGTCGCAGGTTTTCCTTAGCCGTCGCCTCCACCTGGGACACTTGGCAGTAGGCATTTATGGCCGTTGCCGGACGCCCTAGGCCTAGCCCCACCAGCCCCACCCCTAGGGCGAGGGTGTGAAGCGCTAGGGATCTCGCGGGATGACGACGAGGCCCACAGCGCCCAAGGCGGAAAAGCCGTTGCAGGGCCGTGTTAGGGCCGTGCCCGATGCGCATTGCCTGTGCTGGGGGAAGCTTGACCATGATTGAGTCCTATCAATTACCGATACCCAAACCCGGGAAAACACCCTACTTGCCTAACGGACATTTGCCCTCTTGGGTTCCCGAACGACTGGCCCGGTCGGGTCTGGAACACCCTCTGGAGGGCCATGGTACTGGAATTACACGAAGTCAGCATCCTCAGGGGCTACCCCAGGGGCATCGGTGGCGCTAGCCTCTGGCCCCAGGGCTTCGGCCATCGCCGGATAGTTCGCCAGGAGGGTGCGCAACTTCATCCGCTGGATGTAGGGCCAGCCGCCATGGGTCTCGATGTCGCGCAGCAGGGTATACAGTGTGTGGCGATTGCTGGGCAGGGAATCGCGAAAGCGCGTTTCGCAGATCTCCCGGTGGCACTGTTCAAGCAGCCGTAGCAGGGTCAACAGGGCCACACTGTCCCCTTCGCGGGTCTGGGCGGCTTGGCCAATGACCGCTGCAATGGCTTGCAAGTCCTGGGTCGGGGTCTCAGACACCGCCAAGGTCTCAATGGAAACCTGGTCTAACATAGGGTAAAGCCGAGTATTTGTTAAATAGCTTAATACTTAGTCTCCCGTTCCATCGCAGCGTTGCGGATCTTTACACAGGCTGGCTTTGCTTCAGGCTGAGCCCCCGGAGAAAGTTCGTCCCTGGGAGCGCTCCAGCCAACCCTCGTCCGGTCTGGGCAATGATAGGAGAATTCTGAGAAAGAAGCCTGAAGCCATGTAGAATGCTTACTTGAGGTTCTACGACTGGGGATTGTGCAGCCTTGGGGAAAACGATGGCCTCTGCCAAAGCGCCTATTCCTTATGGGTTTGGTCAGCCTGCCTATGCTGCGGGGTTAGCCATCTCGCTGTTCAACAATCTCTATGGCAGTAAGTGGCTCCTAGTTTTTATTAAATGCTGATTTGAGGTAGACAATGAGGTATCGCGCCTTTATCGTTGCGTTTTTGGCCATTTGCCTAAGCGTACTAACGGCCTGTAGTGAGGCCCCCACCGCCACCAGCAGTGTGCCCCTGACCTATGACCAAATCCGAAATACGGGCCTAGCCAACAAGTGCCC
>JALQST010000221.1 GCA_023264315.1 Nodosilinea sp. BSH.14 | reverse complement strand
TCGTATTTGGGGTGTGTCCAACTAGCCGCTTGTTTAATTGTGGGGCGAAAGCTTCTGCTATTTTCCGGATAGGCTCTAAGTACACACATCTTGCTTTCATGCCGCAAGTCCTTGGAGATCCCCCTTGTATCTTAAGAGTCAGGACGGTAGACCGTTTCCCCCCTTTTCAAGGGGGGCTAGGGGGGATCGATCCCCTATACCGTCTACGTCAAGGACTTATGTGTACACAGTAGCCCGACCCGGAGAGGGGCTTTGAAGACAGCGCCCTTGGATACGGCTAAACCAGTTGGGCTTTGGCCAGCAAGTCGATGGGGATGCCTAGTTGTTGTACCCCCTGACGTAGGCGTTGGGCGGTGTTGGGATCGTAGGTGTTATAGATTTGAATGGCCCGATTAAAGGCGTTCAGGGCTTCCGGCAGTTGTCCTAGCTTAAACAGAGCCACCCCTAGGTTTTGGTGAGCCTCGGCGTAGTTGGGCTGGAGGGCAATGGCTTGTCGGTAGGCGGCGATGGCCTCATCCAGGTAGCCCCTAGCCCGCTGGGCCGTCCCCAAGTTGTAGTGGGCGATGGCCAGGGCGGGGTCGGCGGCGATGGCTTGCTCAAACAAATCAACGGCGGCGAGGAGATCTCCCTGGGCTTTTTTCAGACTGCCGTAGTTAATCCAGGCACCCAATTTCAGGAGGGCGGGTACGTCTTCCGCCAGGGCCGCTTCGTAATCGGCGGCGGCGAGGTCGGGCTGATCGGCGTGGGTGTCCCCTTGGGCGAGGGCGCGATGGTAGAAGACTTCGTAGCGGGTAAGCGTGTCTAGGTCGTCCAGGTTCGCCAGGGCGCGGTTCAGTAGGTCAGTCGCTTGATCGGGTTTTCCCGATTCCAGGTACAGGGCCGCGAGTTTGTTCAGGAGGTAGCCGTCGTTAGGGTGATCCGCCAGATAAGCTTCCATCACCCGCTGGGCGAGGTCAAATTTGCCCCGCTGCACCACCACCGCCGGATCGTAGCCCGTGTGGTTCAGGGCCACCTTGCTTAGCGTGACCACCTGCCAGTGGGCTTCCTGGGCTTGAAGGGTGGTGATACTGTCGTCTACGGTTTCGTGGTAGGGGCGGTGGAACTGAATCCCCGGCAAACACCGAAATAGCCGGGTAATTAGCGTGTAGGGGGCTTGGGGTGCGCCCAGCTCCAGCCGCAGCAAGTTGACGGCAAGAATGTTTTCCGCTGGGATCTTCCCTAACGGTTGGCCCTGATCCAAGGCTTTCAACAGGGTGGCGACTTCTGGTTGCAGGATTTCGTCAGCGTCGATCACCAGCACCCAATCTCCGGTGGCGTGGGCGAGGGAGACATTGCGGGCGGCGGCAAAGTCGTTCACCCAGGGGAAGAAATGCACCTTGGCACCGTGGGATTCGGCAATGGTCACGGTGTCATCGGTGGAACCCGTATCCACGACGATGATTTCGCTCACCACGTCCTTCACGCTGGCCAGGGCTTGGCCGAGGGTCGCCGCTTCATTTTTGGCGATCATGCACAAGCTAATGGCCATCTAGGCATCCCCCAGAATTTGCTGGGCGCATTGGATGGCCTGCTGCACTTGGTCGAACCCGGTGCCGCCGTAGCTGTTGCGGGCCGAAACGACCCGTTGCGGGGTGATGGCCTCGTAGATGTCCTCCTCAAAGGCGGGATGGAGGGATTTCCACTCGTCCATGGTCAGGTCGCGCAGGAGCTTGTTGGCGGCGAGGGAGGTCTTCACCACCTGCCCCACCAGGTTGTAGGCTTCGCGGAAGGGGACACCCTTGGCCGCTAGGTAATCGGCGACATCAGTAGCGTTGGAAAAGTCTTCGTTGACGGCCTGCCGCAGTCGGGGCACCCGGAAGGTGACGCCCTCGGAGAGCAGGATGGTCATGGCTTCTAGGCAACCGCGCACCGTTTGCACCGAGTCGAAGATGGCCTCTTTGTCCTCTTGCAAATCCTTGTTGTAGGCCAGGGGCAGGCCCTTCATCATCACCAGTAGCCCTTGCAGGTGGCCGAAGACGCGCCCGGTTTTGCCCCGCACCAGTTCCGGTACGTCGGGGTTTTTCTTTTGGGGCATGATGCTAGACCCGGTGGAGCAGCTATCGTTGAGGCTGACGAAGCTAAATTCCTCCGAGGCCCAGAGGATCATTTCCTCCGACAGCCGCGACAGGTGCACCATGATCAGGCTGGCGGCACAGGCAAACTCGATGGCAAAATCCCGGTCGCTGACGCCATCCAAGCTGTTGCCGTAGACCCGCTCAAAGCCCAGCAGTTCCGCCGAATACTGCCGATCAATGGGAAACGTCGTCCCCGCTAGGGCACCGCAGCCCAGGGGCGAAATGGTCACCCGCTTTTGAATATCTTGCAGCCGTTCCCAGTCTCGCTGGGCCATGTCGAAGTAGGCCAGCAGATGGTGGGCCAAGCTGAGGGGCTGTGCCCGTTGCAGGTGGGTATAGCCGGGAATCAGGGTCTCCACATGGGGTTCGGCCAGGGAGAGCAGGGTTTGCTGAAACTGCCGCAGTTGGCTCTGGATCGCTTCAATTTCCGCTCGCAGGTAGAGCCGAACGTCCGTCCCCACCTGGTCATTGCGAGACCGGGCCGTGTGGAGCTTTTTACCGCCGTCGCCGATCAGTTCCGTCAGCCGTCGCTCTACGGCAAAATGCACGTCCTCCGCCTCAATACCCGGTTGAAAGCGACCCTCCCGGTACTCCTGGCGAATGGTTTCCAGGCCGTTGACGATGGCCTCCCCTTCCTCCGGGGTGAGAATGCCCGTCTTCACCAGCATTTTGGCGTGGGCTTCCGACCCAGTCAGGTCGTACTCGATCAGGGCAATATCGAAACCAATGCTGGCATTAAATCGGGCAATGGCCGGATGCAGCGCGGTTTCAAAACGCTGGCTCCAAGTTTGGGAAGAGGAGGGGGTTTCCAACGGAACTCCTTTGTCACATCAGTCGAGCAATGAGGTTGTGAACGGGTTCTGCGGCAAGCAAGAAAACGGTGATGCCTAATAGGCCGTCAGGCTACGCACCATATAACCAATGACGATACCAATAATCAATGCCCATACCTGCCCAGAATCGATAAACGTATTCCAAAGCTTGCCCATATCGCCCAGAATATCCTGGTCAAACTGCTGGGCCAACACCATGGATTGGGGCATCACCGAGGACACGGAAGCCGTCTCTAGGGAAACAGCCGAGGCCAGGGGCAAAAAGGCCTGAACCGGGGCCACATCCTCCAGCACAACGGGGCGCAGAATCGGCTCCAGCCCTGGGGCCGAAGCCGCATTGGTCAGAAAAAGCTGAGGAGAAACGTCCATATCACGCCTTGAACGGAACTAGATTCACCAAAACTATACACTAGCCCCCGATGATGGAGACAGGGAGACGCAGGAATCCCGACTCCCGACTTCCGCCCCCCACTCCCCATGAAAGACAACCCCCAAAACCAAATGAAACTCTCCCAACTCCGGGTCTTGGTGGCGGTGGCGGAGCACAGCACCTTTAGCGAAGCTGCCCTGTCGCTGGACATGTCCCAATCGGCGGTGAGCCACAGCATTGCGGCCCTGGAGGATCACCTGGGGGTGGTGCTGGTGGCGCGGGGTCGCCATGGGGCACAGTTAACCCCCGTGGGCGATCGCATCGTGGCCCATGCCCGAGAGATGCTGCACCAAGCCGAGGCCATTGTGGGGGAGGTGGAGTCCGTCAAAGGACTTAAGGCGGGCCAGGTGCGGGTGGCGTCCTTCCGCAGCATTGCCATTCACCTGCTGCCCGATGCCATTGCCCAGTTCAACCGTCGCTATCCCGGCATTGCGGTCAACCTGAGCGAGCACGACAACTATCGCCAGGTGGAGCGGGCCTTGCGGGAGGGACGGGCGGACATTGGCCTCACGGTGTTGCCCGCCGCCGAGGATTTGGACACCTGGACGATTTTGGAAAATGAGTACGTTGCCCTGATGCCGCCCCAGTTTGTGGCCACCGCTGGGGGAATCACCTGGGGCGAGTTAACCCAACAGCCGATGATTATGCCGCCGCTGGATCGGGTGATGATGCGGGATGTCTATGCCCACATCCAGGCCCACGGCCATCACCTGAACGTGATTTCTGAGGTGGAAACCGACACGACCATCGTGAACTTGGTGGCCCAGGGCATGGGAGCCACGGTCCTGCCCCGCCTTGCTGCCGAGCCTATCCCCAGCTCGGTACAAGTCTTTTCCCTGCCGGAGCCGCTGTCCCGCATGATTGGCGCGGCGGTTCTCGCCGATGGCCTCCACACCCCCGCTATCTACGGCTTTTTGGACGTCCTCAAAGCCTTGGCTCAACCCACTCCCCCACCCTGACGTTTTCTAAAAGTTGCCTATTCCGAAGTTTTCCTAAGCGCAGGCTGCCCCCAAGGACTTTGCCCGTAACTTGGAAAGACGGGGGGTGAGGTCTTCCCCCCTGTTGGAGTCAGGCCATTCCCGTGACAGCAGACTTGTGTTCCCCGTCTGGCCGGGGTAGAGGTGGGTTAACCAATGGATCCAGTGATACAGGGATTTTTTGTGGTGCTGGTGCAGATCCTGCCATGGATTCGCCCGATTTTGGTGCCTCTGTGTTTTGTGGTGGCCTGGAGCTTGGTGGGCATCACCGTCTGGCAACTGATCGCCGTGACCCGAGACGGGATGCAGCGAACCAAACGAATGCACCAAATTCCCTGTGCGAACTGTCGCTATTTCACCAATAGTCCCTTTTTGAAATGCCCCATCCATCCCACTATCGCCCTCTCCGAAGCGGCCATCGGCTGCGGCGACTACGAAACCAGCGATCCCCTGGCCCAGGTCGATCCCTAGGCCAGGGGGAATCCTGGGTTTTCCGGTTAGCTCCGTAGCGTCACCTGAAACTGCTTTTCGAGGGCGGCGCGTACCTTTTGATGCACAGGATCCACGACCTCATCGGTGAGGGTTTGGTCAGGCGAACGATACACCAGCCGGAAGGCCAAACTGCGCTGGCCATCGGGGACGGAGGTGCCGCGATAGTCGTCGAACAGGGCGACGGATTCCAGTAGTTTACCGCCCGCCTTTTTCATGGTGGCTTCTAGAGCAGAGACAGCTAAATCTAGGGGCGCGTAGAAGGCCAAATCCCGGTCGCTGGCGGGGAAGGGGGAATAGGCCGCAAACTTCACGGCCTTTTGCTGGCTGGGCAGTAGGCACAGTTCCAAGGCCGACCAATTGAGTTGGAAGACATAGACCTCTTCCGGCAATTCCCGCTGTTGCCGCAGTTGGGGATGCAGTTGGCCAAAGCGCCCCAGTTCCGTCCGGCCTCGCACCCATAGGGAAGCGGTGCGTCCGGGGTGGAAACGGGGATCTTGGCTGTCGGCTCGGTAGTCCACCGCAAGGCCGAGGCGTTGGAAGACGGCATCCAAAATGCCCTTGGCCTCGTACCAGGTGAGGGGCTGCTCTGGGCCGCTGTTCACCCACTGGGTGGAGCGTCCATCGCCGCCGAGGATGCCGCCCACCGCCTTGGCTTCGTGGATGCCCTGGTCATCTTTCCAGAAAATATTGCCCAGTTCAAAACCGTTGAGGGGGCCGTTGCCCTGGTTGAGGTTGAGTTCGTAGGCGTCGATCAGGCCATCGACCAAATCCTGGCGCAGGGCGGAATATTCCGGGAAAAGCGGGTTCGCCAGCACCACCTGCCGCTCGGAGATGGGCTTGGTGAGGGAATAGTGCAGCAGTTCCGTTAGCCCTGCCCCTCGGAAGGCTTCCCGCACCCGCCGCGCCAAGGCCGCTTCGGGGGAGAGCACACCGCCCACCGCGCCCTGGGGTAGGGTATCGGCAAAGTGGTTGTAAC
>JALQST010000220.1 GCA_023264315.1 Nodosilinea sp. BSH.14 | reverse complement strand
CCGATCACCAGCCCATACCTCCGATCCATCCGCCTTAACCTCCTTCCTGACCCACGCCGCTTATCCCAGTCAGCCCTCTACCCTGGCCGCGTTGTCGCCCCGGGACGCCTTCTTTGCCCCCACCGCCACCCTGTCAGCTGCCGAAGCCATTGGCCACCTCAGCGCCGAAACCCTGTCGGCCTATCCCCCCGGTATTCCCACGGTGATGGCCGGAGAAACGATCACCGCCGCCGCCCTAGCCCATCTCACGACCGTTGCCCAGCAGGGAGGCTACATCACCGGAGCCAGCGACCCCACCCTCCGCACCCTCAAAGTGATTCGGGCCTAGGCGACGGTTGATTGGATCGGGATTCTGGGGACGAGGTTGGGTCTGGGGCCGCCAAAACTCCGACAAAATCCTTTACGAAAATCCTTTACAAAGTGTCCACCGTTTCTGAGCATAGAAGAGGTCTTACCGTTTTCAAGTTAGGAGCCCGTATCTGTGGAACGCACCTTTGTAATGATTAAGCCCGACGGCGTACAACGCGGTCTGGTCAGCGAGATTATTGGTCGGTTTGAGAAAAAAGGCTTCACCCTGGTGGGGATGAAGTTCATGGCGGTGCCCCGCGACCTGGCGGAAAAGCACTACGGCGTCCACCGGGATCGGCCTTTCTTTGCCGGATTGGTGGACTTCATCACCTCTAGCCCCGTGGTGGCGATGGTGTGGGAAGGGGAAGACGCGATTGCCTCCGCCCGCAAGATTATCGGAGCTACCAAGCCCCAGGAAGCCGATCCCGGCACCATCCGGGGCGACCTGGGCCTCACCGTGGGCCGGAACATCATCCACGGCTCCGATGCCCCCGACACCGCCGAGGCCGAAATCGCCCTGTGGTTCACGGCGGCGGAACTGGTGTCTTGGAAAACCAGCGCCCACTCCTGGCTGTACGAATAGACCACTGCATAGGCGGGTAAGGCAGAGACATGGCGCTCTGCTAAACCTGCACCCCAGCCTCTCTGAGCCCGCACCCCCAGCCCCTCTCCCTCGGGGAGAGGGGGGCCAGAAGGGGGGCGATATTCCTTCCCAACGGTATCGATCATGCCCGACTCCCTCAGCGCTGGTGACGACTCGACTGCCACACCCTCCGATGCCGAAATTCAGCAGGACATTCGGCGGGGGCGGCCCTTTTCCCTGGCGGAGGCCATTGGCCAGGAGGCGGGCGGGTTCATGAAGGGAGAATCTCCGGTGCCCAAGCTGGTGCAGGCCCAGGGGGAGGCGGTTCAAATTCTGAAGGCCAATCTGGACGATTTAGAAGGAGCCCTACAACAGGTGATCACCCGCTGGCTGGAGGACGATCCCCTGCGCCTGAGTCGTCACCTGGAGGAGCCCGCCGAGGCCGTTAAGGACTTACTGAGAACGGTGCTGGCCTCCCCCGAAACCCTCTATGACCTGGTGCACCAAACCGATGTGCTGTGGGGGCGGCTCTATGATGAACGGCCCCATTTCCAAAAACCGGGCCAACCGCCCCATCCCGACGACGAATATACCCACGAATCCGTCCGCGCCGCCCTGGTGGCCTGTTTGCAACAGTTAGAGGCCGAGGATCGCCCTGTTCCAGAAGTCTAAAGAAAATCGAAAGCTTTGCCCTTTTATCCCTCAACGATGGCGCTTTAGGCGAAAGATTGAGCATTTCAAGGGCAGCCATATCTGTGAGCTTATCGCGCCAGTCTGCATCATCAGGCTGGCGTTTTTGTGGGGTTTCTCGCCTCCATAGACGCAACAGGCTAAGGTAGAGCAGGCCAGAGGTCTGCGACGACGACAGCCCAGGATGAGGAAAGGAACCCATGGCACAGTCCGATATCCCAGGGAAACGCGACCATCGTCACATCGTCCAGCGGGTGCTGTTGATCACCCTGGGCCTCAACCTAACGGTGGTGCTCCTGAAGGCCACGGTGGCGAGTTTGACCGGATCCCTAAGCCTGATGGCGGATGCCCTCCACAGCGTGACCGACAGCGCCAACAATGTCTTGGGGCTGGCCACCAACCGACTGGCGAACCCCAACCCCGACCGAGATCATCCCTACGGCCACCATAAGTTTGAGGCCATCGGAGCCCTGGGCATTGCCGCCTTTTTGGGGATTGCCTGTTTTGAAATCCTCACCAGCGGCATCCAGCGGCTCGTGGTAGGCAGTGATCCGGTAACGATGGGGCCAACAGCGTTGTGGATCATGCTGATTGTGTTGGGCATCAACATTGGTGTAGCCTTCTACGAACGGCGGGTTGGCCTTGCCCTCAATAGCAAGATTTTAATCGCCGATGCCCGCCACACCATGAGCGACATTTGGGTGACGATTGTAGTACTGGCGGGGTTAATCGGCATCTGGCAGGGCGTTCAATGGTTGGATGTGGCCCTGGCCTTCCCGGTGGCGCTGCTGGTGTTCAAAAGCGGCTGGGCGGTGCTGCGGGAAAACCTGCCCTGGCTGGTGGATGAAATGGCCATTGCCCCAGAGGCCATCCACGCCCAGGTGATGCAGGTGCCAGGGGTGCTGAACTGCCACAGCATTGCCTCACGGGGGCTGCTGGGCCGTCAGGTGTTCATTGACATGCACCTCGTCGTCAAGCCCACGACGGTAGACGCCGCCCACGCCATCACCGAAGCCGTAGAAGCCCACCTCGAAAAACTCTATGGCCCCGCCCGCGTCACTATTCACCTGGAGCCCCACAGCTACGAATCCGAAGAACTCACCTATTGACGCGATGGGCAACGTATTCCGAAGAGGGAAGTGCTAGTTTGGCCACTCGACGACCAAACTGGCCACCTTCTATGGGTTTCGAAGGCTGACCGGGCATTGGGCCGCTGGGCTGCTGACCTTAGCCTGAACTAAGGTTAGTTACCTGGTTGACTGACAAAACTTACGAGACCGCAGATCCGCCAAAGGGTCAGGAGACCTGACCCCTAAATGATCAAAATCCTGTAGGGGCGCGGTTTCTGCGTCCGACGCAGGATCTTTGCAACCAGGTTGGTTACAGTTTGCAAAATCTCCCCATAAAACTTCAATAGATAAATTTTCTAGAACGAAATTCAGCAGGGTTTTAGGGTCACGCTACTCTGAAAGAGGACAGAACGGAGTCGCTTCAAACAACGTCTGTCTACCCCCCTGGGGGTTTACTCGATAGGCCATTTTAAGGATGGCAAGGAGTGGGTTATGACTCAAAATGTCCTTTCTTTAGGTTTGCGTAATGTTGCCCTTGTCGGTGCCTATTCCAGCGGTAAAACCACGCTATTAGAAAGTATTCTTTCTGTCACCGGAGCGACAACCCGCAAGGGCCGTGTGGAGGAAGGTAACACCGTTGGAGATAACACCCCCGAAGCCCGCAATCGCAAAATGACGGTGGAACTCAATGCCGCTAGTACCGAGTACAGCGGCATTCGTTTTACGTTTTTAGACTGTCCCGGTTCTGTGGAACTTCAGCAGGAAACCTGGAATGCGTTGATCGGTGTGGATGCGGCCATTGTGGTATGCGAGGCTGATCCCAATAAAGTGTTGACCCTATCGCCGCTGCTGCAATTTTTGGATACCTGGGAAATTCCCCACCTGATTTGGATTAACAAACTGGATCGGGCCAATGGCAGCTTTGCCGATGTGTTGGCCTCTCTGCGGCAAATTTCCGCCCGTCCAGTGATTCCGCAGCAATATCCCATTCGCCAAAACCAAGACCTGGTGGGCTTTATTGACCTAGTGACGGAGCAAGCGTACCACTACCAGCCCGGTGCTCCGGCGGATCCGGTGCCTCTGCCAGCCGCGCTTCAGGCGGAGGAACAGGCTGCTCGTACCGAGATGCTGGAAGCCTTGGCCGATTACGACGATCACCTGCTAGAAGAACTGCTGGAGGAAATTGCCCCGCCAGAGGAGGAAATCGTCAAAGACCTGAAGATGGACCTGGGGGCGGATTTGATCGTGCCCGTGTTCATCGGCGTGGCGGCCAGCGACTATGGCGTGCGGCCTTTGCTGGATGCCCTGGTGAAGGAAGCCCCAGAACCGGACGCCACCTGCGAAAATCGCGGCCTCAAGGCGGGGGATGCGCCCCTGGCCCAAGTGCTGAAAACCTACTACACGCCCCAGGGCGGCAAGCTCTCGCTGGTGCGGCTGTGGCGCGGTGCCCTGCGGGATGGTGACGGCCTCAACGGCGAACGCATGGGCGGCCTTTATGACCTGATGGGCAATCAGCAAACCAGTCTTTCCCAGGCTGTAGCGGGGCAAATTGTGGCCATTGCTCGCCTAGAAAATGCCAAAACTGGGGACACCCTCACGACCAACGGCCACAGCGCCGAACCGTTGCCCAAAGCGCCCGCCATTGACCCGGTCTATGCCCTGGCGGTGACGCCGGAAAAACGCAGCGATGAGGTGAAACTCAGTGTCGCCATCGGCAAACTTCTGGAGGAAGACCCCTCCCTCGCCTGGGAACAACACGGCGACACCCACGAAGTGATTCTCTGGGGCCAAGGGGATGTGCACCTGAATTTGGCCATTGATCGCCTAGGCCGCAAGTACAACCTGCCCATGACCACCCACCTGCCCCAGGTGCCCTACAAGGAAACCATTCGGCAGGCGGTGGAGACCGTCCACGGGCGCTACAAACACCAAAGCGGTGGCCACGGCCAGTTTGGCGATGTGTATCTGTCCATTAAACCGCTGCCCAGGGGCGAGGGCTTTGCCTTTGGCGATACCATCGTGGGCGGTGTGGTGCCCAAGCAGTACATCCCCAGTGTGGAAAACGGCGTGCGGGAATTCCTCAACCGTGGCCCCCTGGGCTATCCGGTGGTGGATATCGCCGTCACCCTCACCAATGGCTCGTACCACACGGTAGATAGCTCCGACAACGCCTTCCGCCAAGCCGCCCGCCTCGCTATGACCGAAGGTCTTCCGGTCGGTGGCCCCACCCTGCTAGAGCCCATTGCCCAGGTGGAAATCTCCGTCCCCAGCCTCTACACCTCCAACGTGCTGAAGCTGGTCAGCGGTCGGCGCGGCCAAATCCTCGGCTACGAAGGCAAGGCCGACTGGCCCGGTTGGGATGTGGTGACGGGCTATGTGCCCCAGGCGGAAATGCAGACCATGATTTTGGAACTGCGCTCCCTCACCATGGGCGTCGGCTTCTTTAAGTGGGCCTACGACCACCTCGACCCGGTGCCCGAAAAACTTACCGAGAAAATCCTAGCCACGGCAAACGCCAGCTAGACTCAAATCCTCAAATCTCATTCCCATACCCCCAATTTCTAAGCCGTCATACGGCAGGGGCAGGGTCTTCCTGCTCCCAGAGATTGGGGGTATGGACTAGGGATTAGCAAGCCATTAATGGATAGCTATTGATGCGCTTCCATGTAAGCTCGTAGCAATTGGTTGATCTGAGTTTGATAGCTTCGACCATGGGACTTAAACCACTCCAACACATCGCTATCAATGCGGAGCGTGACTTGAGCTTTGGCTTTTGTAGCAGGTAAACCCCGCCGCACTACTGCCTTAGCAAACATTTCTGGTGTAATCTCTGGGCAATCTGATAAATCAATATCTTCATCGCCCATCGCATCTAATCGTTGCCAATCAGTTTGAGAGTTGCTGGAAGTAAATTCGTTGTTCATATTTTGTTGCTTTTCTCGCAGAAATAATACGGATGTAATCCTCACGCTCTGTGTAGATAACGGCAATCACGCGCCCTTGCAACAAGCCTAGTGTGACAAAACGTTCCTCTCCATAATCATAACGACTGTCCTCAATCGTCACGATATCGCCGTCAAACAGGGCGGGAACATCAATGAAATCTACGCCATGCTTGCGAAGATTAGTCTGCCGTTTTGCTTCATCCCACTCATATTCCATAACCGA
>JALQST010000021.1:7761-18262 GCA_023264315.1 Nodosilinea sp. BSH.14 | reverse complement strand
CCATAGCGGCCATCCGCCGGACGACGGCAGGGTTCAGCGTAGGCCACCGCCCAGGGTTCTGGCCCCAAGGCCCGCAGAAAGGTGTGGGGGCTTTTGGTGCCTGCGCCCTTTTCGGTGTCGTAGGGTTGCACAATCACGCAGCCCTGGTTGGCCCAAAAATCATTCAGCGTGGCAATTACAGACTGAAAATTCACGGTATTTCCCCCATCCAAACGGGCCAACATCACAGTACGTCACCAATACGTCACGAGACGACACCAGCTTGCGGTGCCAGCTTTGTATTGTCCCTTAAATTCCGGCCCTTCCACCCACGGGCTAGCCAATCCTCGCCCCGCAAGGCGGATTGGGCCAGCGACGAAGGGTGAATAGGGCATCTAGAAGCCCAGCCAGGTAAAGAATGTTTGTTGCGTCACCAGTTCCAGCACCAGCAGCGCCACAAACCCCACCATGGCAAAGCGACCGTTGATCCGCTCGGCGTAGGCGTTCCAGCCAAAGGCGGGGGCATCAGCCTCGGGGCTAGACACGGCGGGGCTAGGCTGATCGGCGGCGGGGACGTCGGGGGTCGGCGCGGCGGGGGTGGTCATCGTCAAATCCATTACAGGCCAGTGGTTATTGTAAACCTTAGCCCTGATCGGCGTCCAAACGCTGCTGGAGACTGGCGGCGAAGGCGGTGAGCTGTGTCAGCTTGGTCAGCATTTGGTGCTGGCGCTGATGGCGGGTTTGGGGTTGGCGAGCGGTTTGCAAAAAGGCCACATCCATCCCCAGCAGCCGCAGCACTCGGTTCATCTCCGTCAGTAGGGGTTGTAGGTGGGTGTCGGGGCCGTAGCTGAGGGGCAACACCTGCTGCTGAAAGGTCTGCTGCATCGCCAAAAACTGGCCCTGGAGGGCGTGGAAATCGGGGTTGGCCTGCTGGCACAGGGCGCTGAAGGCATCTAGATGGGTTTGGAAGACCGGGCGGGGCCGAGACATGGGCAACGGGCAACGGCGACAGCGAGATCATAGAATATTTATGACAGATGCCGATAATTTGATAGAATCAAATCTATAAAAGAAGCTCGTGTGCCCACCAGGGAGGCAGAACGTTGATTCACGCCACACTACATCAACTCAAGGTTTTTGAAGCCACCGCCCGCCACGGCAGCTTTACCCGCGCAGCGGAAGAGCTTTACCTGACCCAGCCAACGGTGTCGATCCAGGTGAAGCAACTCACCAAGGCGGTGGGCCTGCCCCTATTCGAGCAAATTGGCAAGCGCCTCTATCTCACCCAGGCGGGGCAAAAGCTGCTAGAAACCTGCCAAGAAATTTTCAGTGGCCTGGATCAATTCGAGATGGCCATTTCGGATCTCAAAGGGCTGAAACAGGGCCAACTGCGGCTAGCGGTGATCACCACGGCCAAATACTTTGTCCCCCGGTTGCTAGGGCCATTCTGCCAGCGTTTTCCCGGTATTGATATTTCCCTGAAGGTGACGAACCACCAAAATATTCAAGAACGCATGGCCAACAACGATGACGACCTCTACATCATCAGTTCGCCGCCAGAGCAACCCGACCTCAACATCCATCCCTTCCTCGAAAATCCCCTAGTGGTGATTGGGCCAAAGGATCACCCCCTCGCGAGCAAAACCAAGGTGCCGATTCAGGCCCTCAATGGTGAACAGTTCATCATGCGCGAACCCGGTTCCGGCACCCGCCACGCCGTACAAAAGCTCTTCGCCGAGCACAATGTCGATGTGAAGGTGCGCCTAGAACTAGGCAGCAACGAGGCCATTAAACAGGCCATTGCCGGGGGGTTAGGCGTATCGGTGCTGTCCCTCCACACCATCATTTCCGAGGGTACCAAAGGTGAATTTGCCATCCTGGATATCGAGCATTTCCCCATCGAACGCCACTGGTATGTCGCCAGTTTGGCGGGCAAGCAACTGTCCGTCGTCTCCCAAGCCTTCCTCACCTACCTGCTAGAGGAAAGCCACGCCATGGTGGA
This sequence comes from Nodosilinea sp. BSH.14, assembly GCA_023264315.1. Taxonomy (GTDB): domain Bacteria; phylum Cyanobacteriota; class Cyanobacteriia; order Phormidesmidales; family Phormidesmidaceae; genus Nodosilinea. Next base: position 16,281 of record JALQST010000021.1, on the reverse strand, counting down.
AAAATGTCTCCCCGGCATCAGCCTCACGGGCCACCCGACCGCCTCCGTTGGTCTGGCCCTCCCCACCAAGACCGATATATCCCCAGAGCCGCAGCGGAATCTCGCGACCGTCAAAGCCACGGCCCAATGAAGCGGCCATTACAACTTCCGTTGTAGCCTCTAGGGTCGCCCATCCGTCCCCTGATCACGCCTCAAGCTAGCCCTTCTATATCTGCTATAACTGGATGCATCCCCTGACGATACACCCATGTTTTCCTACACTAAAAACACGATTTTTCCCTACCTAAAAAATACAGTCCTCCCCGCTCGGCCTGTGCAGTTGATTCTTCAAACTGGGCTGAAGTGGGATCGGGACAATGTGCCAGGAATGGCGGCAGCTTTGTCCTACTATGCTCTCTTTTCCCTATTTCCCCTGTTGCTGGTATTACTCAGTATTTTTGGGGTATTAATTGGCCCAGAAACCAATGCGTTTGTGGCTATTCAGACTAGCGTTGAACGATTTTTGCCTGTCGAAGTCCATGATTTAGTCAAGGAAACGGTCATCGCCCTCAACCGTAATAGTGTGGGCGCAGGGCTGGTGGGCTTTGTGCTCCTGCTCTTTATGGCCAGCACCATTTTTGTGATCCTCAAGCGCTACGTCAATCAGATATGGCAATCCCCCAGTCGTGTCACCGAAGCTGGATCCCCGGTCAAAATGGCCGTGTTCTTTGTCGTGAATAAGCTGTCGGGCTTCCTGCTAGTGTTTGGAACAGCATTATTACTCTTTGTTTCGTTGCTCTCAAACATCGGCATCAAAATCATCTTGAAAACCGTGACAGAATTTCAAGAACTTATTCCCTTTATTCAGGTGGATGAGCTACAACTGAGCCGAGGCTTGCAAGTTAGTTCATCCCTGTTTATTCTGTCCATCGCATTTTGTATCTTGTTTAAGATTCTGCCGACGGTTCGCCTCAGTTGGAATGATGTTTGGTTGGCGGCTCTTCTAACGGCTTCAGCCTTGGTAGGACTGCAACAACTGGTGAGTAATAGCGTCATTTCCATTGGCGCTCGGTTTCTCTCCTACGGCGTCATTGGCAGTGTCATGATCTTAATGCTATGGATTTTTCTAACCTGCCAGATTTTCTTCTTCGGTTGCGAATTATCCTACGTCTACGCCCATTTATTTGGTAGTCGCCGTTCTCGCACCCTGGGAGACTCGCCATAGTAACCTCGATCTGCCGACAGGGTTAACGCCTCAGGCCACCGCCCCACCCGATATAGCCGTCGCAGGCTAAACTTTGGCCGTGGAGATCGGCCCCAGGGTGAACCAAAGCTAACAAATCTTGTCGGATGACCAGCGCAAATTCAGTAAGAATGCTTTAATGCTGCCTAGGTCTGGCTCCCGATAGCCATGATTCCGTCGCTACCCCGTCGTTCCCTATGGGCCTATTGAACTGGAAATCCGCTAACCCCACCCCCGAAGAGATTGCCCGCTGGTGTCGCTGGTTAGGCTGGGGCGGTCTGGTACTGCAAGCGATGCTGGGGTTTATCCCGCTGGTGGTGGTGGTGGCACGCATCTTTAGGGGCCAGCAGATTGGCCGCTTCGGATGGGGGCTGTGGCTTGCCATGGCTTGTCTGTTGTTGCTGCTATTTAGCATTTACTGGTGCTTCCGCTATACCCGTATCGCCGCTCGCCTCGTCCTGTCCGACCGACGCCCCTCCAAACCAGCGGTGAAACGGGCCATCAAACTAGGGTTGCTCTCCAACCTGACGATTACCACCCTGGCCACCCTGATCGCGCTCTGGCAGGTCAGTGCCATGACGCTGCGGCTGCTCTCGGTGCCCCAAGGAGCCGCGATGGTGGCTCCCGTCGGTGGCGTGTCGGTGGCGGCAGCAGCCCTCATTACCCCTTCTAATATGATTACGATCTACGCCATGATCAGCACCATTGCCGCTGGCCTGGTGGGGCTGATTGTAGCCTTGTTGCTGATTTATTTGGTGGGTCGCCATCGCATCTCCCAAGATTCCTTCTAGCGTTGCGTCGAGAATACTGGGCGTGATGTCAACGATGAATCGGTCTCTCTCATCCATAGGATGACGACGCTAGGATGGAATCAAGTCGCTGGCAAGAATGGATATTTGTGGCTGGGTATGTCTCGTTTTTGGTGAGCATTACCTGGCTAGTTTTGCGGCCTAAATCCGGGGATTAGGCCCAGTTCAGGATGAATCATACCCCGTTCGTTGGTGTATCTTTGGTGTTGACGGTCGGAGCCTGCGCGATTTTCCCCGAAAGTTCGCAGAATAGGGCCAACCGAAACAACGCACGGAATGACTCCATCGGGCCTGGGGCTGGGGTTGATCTGCGGGAGGATGACCAAAGGTAAGATTCCATGGCAGCGGCACACCACTATCGAATTTTGGGCCTGCGCACCGGGGCCAACTTTGAGTCTGTGAAATTGGCCTATCGCAACCTGGCGCGGCTCTATCATCCCGATGTGAATCCGGGGGATCACCTGGCCAAGGAAAAATTTGTCCAAATCACCCAGGCCTACCAGGCCATTGCCAATGCCCTGCCAGCGGGCACCTCGAAGGTGAGTCCTCGCCCTGACCACGCAACCCCGGCGGCCTCGCCATCAAGGGTCGCTCGATCCCAGGCGGTTGAGGCCCCACCGTCCCGCCCTGTGGGCGACGGGCCTACGGTACCCACGTCTGTGGTGCCCCCGCCGCCCTCCCCTGGACGTGACTCGCCCGCTGCACCCCCCTCGCCGTCTAGGGATATGGACGTTGCCCAAGATCTGAAGCAAAGCAGTTTTAATCAGCTTCAGGTCTTGTTTCGGGCGCAGCGCTATCCCCGGGCCGTTGCCCTGGTGGAGGGACTGGCCTATCGCTTTCCCAATGACCCAGAAATCCGTCAGTGGCACGCCATTACCTACTACCGATGGGGACAAATGGCCATCCGTGATGGCAATGCCGCCAAGGCTCTGGCCTGTCTCAAAAAAGCCGCTCGATTGGATCCCCTCAATCGATCTCTCCAGCAGTCCCTCCAGCAGGAATGGCCACGGTTGGCCGATCTAAACCAGCGCCCAACGGTTGGGATACACCGCTAACCCACCAGATCCCAATCGAGGGACGGCCTCCCTGCGCCACAGACCAAGCCCGGTGGGCGAATTCCCCCCGCTTAAATCAGGCTCATTTGGCCGTTGGGGGTGGCCTCGTCGTAGCCGAGGTGGCGACGGGCGGCGGCGGTGACAACCCGGCCTCGGGGGGTGCGTTGCAGATAGCCAATTTGCATCAGGTAAGGTTCGTAGACTTCCTCGATGGTTTGGGGATCCTCACCGGTGGCGGCGGCCATGGTGTCTAGCCCAACGGGGCCACCGCCAAAGTTTTCAATCATCACCGACATCAGCCGCCGGTCGGTCCAATCTAGGCCGCAGGGATCGACGTTGAAGAGTTCCAGGGCTTCGGCGGCCATGGTCTCGGTGACTGGCCCAGCCCCTTTCACTTCCACGTAGTCGCGGACACGGCGCAGCAGGCGGTTGGCAATGCGGGGGGTGCCCCGGGCGCGGCGAGCAATTTCAGCCGCTCCGGCGATTTCAATGGGGGTGTTGAGCACATTGGCGGTGCGCTGTACAATTTGGGTGAGTTCTTCGAGGTCGTAGAACCGTAGGCGTTGGATCAGGCCGAAGCGATCTCGCAGCGGCGAGGTGAGTGCCCCGACCCGCGTGGTGGCTCCCACTAGGGTGAAGGCGGCGAGGGGAATACTGCGGGTGCGGGCCGATTGTCCCTTGCCAATCGTGATGTCGAGGCGGGCGTCTTCCATGGCAGGGTAGAGAATTTCCTCTGTCACCCTCGGCAGGCGATGAATTTCGTCGATGAACAGTACATCCCCGGGCTTGAGGGTTACCAAGAGCCCCGCGATGTCGCGGGGGCGTTCTAGGGCGGGGGCGGTGGTGATTTTGCATTCCACCCCCATTTCCTGGGCCAAAATCAGCGCCATGGTGGTTTTTCCCAATCCGGGCGGGCCATAGAGCAACAGGTGATCCAAGGGTTCCTGGCGAGATTTGGCGGCCTTGATGGCGATGTCGAGCACCTCCTTCAGCGCCGATTGGCCGATGTACTCTTGCAACCGCCGGGGTCGCAGCCGTTCTTCGGGGGCCGTGCTTTCGGTTCCCTGGGCGGCTCCACCCTTCACGAGGGCGGGCTCAGTGGGGCCGTCGGTGGCTATGGGCAAGGGGGGCTGGGTTGCCGTTTCGGGGCTGGGTTTTGCCGTATTCAGGCGCTCTCCGGGGGCCGTTACTTCCGCCTCGGGTGCGGCAGCGGGCTGAGCGGCCTCACGCTTTGCCTTAGCCCGCCGCTTGGTCGGGGAAACGGGTGGGGTTGAGTCAGCCGGATCGGGCTGGTGGGAAGACACGATGGCCATGGAAACACCGCTCGCAGAGGGCTTCCCTATCATACGGTGGCAGGAAAGCGGGGTGTAGAATTCATTAGGCTCCGCTGTCACGGATCGCCGCTTTTGGACTGTGGAACTTCTATCTAGAGGCGGTATAGGCGCAGGACAGAACATCACCTGCCACAACCGAATCCATGACTCACTGTTTCACAACAACTCTATCGTGCTGGCCCCTAAAAACGGGCTGTCCCTGGGGGGACATCCCCAAGATCGACAGTTTCATTTAGGGGTCGGAGCCGTGCAGGGCAATGTGCGGGAAATGGTGCAACTGCCCTAGGACAGCTTAATTCACCCCCATAGGCTGAGCTTCCCGGCTGGCATCGCGGACGCCCTCAATGGCCCAGAGGGTGGCCTCTGGGGTAGCGGGTAGACCTAGGGGCACATAGTCCGCATCCCCAAAGGCGGCCACGGCAGCGCGGATGGCCTCCCGGACAGATAGGGCCAGCATGAAGGGCGGCTCACCCACGGCTTTGCTGCCGTAGATCACGCCGTCTTGGGAAGCGCGTTCTAGCAGGTGAACCGTGAACTTTTCGGGAATCTCGCTGATGGTGGGAATTTTGTAGGTGCTGGGGGCAAAGGTACGCAGGCGACCCTCTCCGTCCCACACCAGTTCTTCCATGGTTAGCCAGCCCATGCCCTGGACAAAGCCGCCTTCAATTTGGCCCTTATCCACCAAAGGATTGAGGGATTCGCCAACATCGTGGACGATATCCACCTGACGCAGCTTGAAGGTGCCCGTAAAGCCGTCTACCTCTACCTCAGACACGGCAGCACCGTAGGCAAAGTAGTAGAAGGGGCGACCTTTGTTGAGTTTGGGATCCCAAAAGATATTGGGGGTGCGGTAGAAGCCCGTGGCGGCGAGGCTGATGCGTTCGCTGTAGGTTTGCTGCACCACTTCGTCAAAGGAAATGCGGGCGCTGGGATAGGTGCGGCAGTAGATCCAGTCATCCTCAAACACCATATCTTCCGGCGCATCGAGGTTCAGCATTCGCACCGCCACGGCAGCAAGGCGATCCCGCAGGATTTCGCAGGCATTTTTCACCGCTTGGCCATTCAGGTCAGAGCCGCTGGAGGCCGCTGTGGCCGAGGTGTTGGGCACTTTGTCGGTGCTGGTGTGCATCATGCGGATGCGGTCGATTTTTACTCCCAGAGCTTTGGCGGCGACTTGGATCATCTTGGTATGGAGACCTTGCCCCATTTCGGTGCCGCCGTGGTTGATCTGAATGCTGCCGTCGGTGTAGATCAACACCAGGGATCCGGCCTGGTTATACATCACCTTATTAAAAGAGATGCCGAACTTGACCGGAGTAATCGCTAAACCGCGCTTTTTGTAGGGACTGCTGGCGTTGAAAGCAGCGATTTCCGGCTGTCGAGCCTTGTAGTTGGCGTTGGCCTTGGCCTCCTGCCACACGCGGGCAATGCGGTTATCGACGATTTCCTGGCTGTAGTGGGTGGTGCTGGTTTCTCCAGTGCCGTGGTAGAAGTTGCGTTCGCGCACCACGTCCGGCGGCAGATTCAGGGTACGGGCAATGCGGTCTACCACTTCCTCCGCCACAATCATCCCCTGCGGCCCGCCAAAGCCTCGGTAGGCGGTGTTGGAAACTCGATGGGTTTTGGCAATCCGCCCCTCCACCTCCAGGTTGGGGATGTAGTAGGCATTGTCCACATGGAGTATGGCCCGCGCCAGCACCGGGGGCGAGAGGTCGAGGCTCCAGCCGCCATCGGCGACCAGTAGCGCCTTCATGGCCAGGATTTTGCCCTCGTGGTCAAAGCCGACCTCGTACTGGTTCAAGAAGCCGTGGCGCTTCCCGGTGATCAACATATCGTGGTGCCGCCGCAGCCGCACCCGGGTGGGACGACCCGTTTTATAAGTTGCCAAGGCCGCCGCTGCGGCAAAGGGGTTTGCCTGGGATTCCTTACCACCAAAGGCACCGCCCATCCGCAGACAGGTACAGACCACCTGGTTCTTAGACAGGCCCAGCACACGGGCGACAATTTCCTGGGTTTCGGTGGGGTGCTGGGTGGAGGCGAAGACCTGAAGATTGCCCTCGCCATCGGGCACCACCCAACTGGTCTGGGTTTCGAGGTAAAAGTGATCCTGTCCGCCCACCTCAACTTCCCCAGAAAAGGTGTGAGGTGCAGCAGCCAAAGCCGCATCGGCATCCCCCCGCCGGATGAACTGGGCATCGTTGTGGTAGCTGCTGGCGGCAATAGCTTCCTGCACCGTCTTCAGGGCAGGAAGGGGTTCATACTCAACGATCACCTTACCCGCCGCTTCCCGCGCCGCCGCCTCGGTTTCCCCCACCGCCCAAGCGACAACCTGACCGTAGTAGTAGACCTCATCGGTCGGCAACAGCACCTCATCGTGGACAATCACCCCAGTATTGTTCTTCCCCGGCACATCGGCGGCGGTCAGCACCGTCACACAACCCTCAACCTCCAGGGCAGGACTGAAATCCAGCTTGGTAATTCTGGCGTGGGTGTGGGGCGAAATCACCGGAAACAGCGACAACATCCCCAACGGCTCCCGCTGATCGTCGGTGTAGACCGCTGTTCCGCTCACGTGGGCAACAGCGCTTTCATGGCTCTTACGCTGACCAACTGGACTCATGGGGGATTACCTCGTGGTGGGGGAGTAGGGAGTAGGGAGTAGGGAGTAGGGAGTAGGGAGTAGGGAGTAGGGAGTAGGGAGTAGGGAGTAGGGAGTAGGGAGTTGGCTTTTCCGGCCCCCTCTCTTTCCTGGGAGAGGGGCTGGGGGTGAGGGCCAACGGGGGATGGTGGGTGGTGCCCACCCTACGGGAATTCGGAGAAGAATTTCTGGAACAAATTCACGACCAGGCGCTTGCGATACTCGGCGCTGCCCCGTAAATCGGTCAGCGGCGTAAAGGCTTCTTGCAAAATGGGCTTCACGGCTTGGATGGTGCTGTGGTTCCAGGGTTTACCGACGAGGAAGGCTTCAGCTTCGGCTGCCCTCGCTGGAGTCGCCGCGACTCCTCCGTAGCCTAATCGGGCGTGGAGGATTTGGTGGTTGGCGTCCACATCCACCAAAAAGGCGGCGGCGACGATGCTGATGTCATCGGTGCCCCGTTTGCCGATTTTGTAGGACTGGGCGAGGCGGCGATCTGTCCCTGGAGTAGTCGCTTTGGGAATGGTGACGGAGACAATTACCTCACCGGATTGCAACTGGGTTTGGCGATAGCCGAGGAAGAAATCCGCCAGGGGCATCACCCGCTCGCCGCTGGGGCCAGCCAGCTTCAGGGTGGCATCCAGGGACAGCAGCACCGGGGGCAGATCGCCAATGGGGGAGGCCGTGCCGATGTTGCCGCCCAGGGTGGCTCGATTGCGGACTTGCCGCGCCGCGAACCAGTGGATCATTTCGTCCAGGCTGGGGAAGAGGCCGTGCAGGTTGGTTTCGATGTGGCTGAGGGGCACGGCAGCGCCGATTTCCACAAAGTCCGCTGTGTTGTGGACCTGCTTTAGCTCGGTGACGGCTTCCAGGGAAATCAAAATCGGGTAGTGCTGTCGATGCCAGCTCATTTCTAGGCCCAGATCCGTCGCTCCGGCGACCAAGGTGGCGTTGGGGTGCTGTTGCAGCAGTTCCAACACTTCCGCCAGGGAATCGGGACGGTAGAACTGTTCTTCGTGACCCGTGTAGGCCAGAGGGGAAAGTGCCGTAGAGGCCGACACCAACTGTTCCGAAAAGCTATCCTGGGGGGTTTCCGCCGCCACCATTGCCGCCGCCCGACGGATAGGAATATACCCTGTACAGCGACAGAGGTTGCCCTCCACCGAGAGGTCGTCTGGCCCGCCGTTGTAGTAGGCGGCAAACAGGCTCATGATGAAGCCCGGAGTGCAGTAGCCGCACTGGGAACCGCCCGTTTCTACCATCGCCGCCTGGACAGGGTGCAACTGCTCCACGGTGACGGGTTCTTTGACCAGGGGACTCTTGGGAATGCGGCACTGGGCAATACCATCCGCCGTATACACCTGCCGCCCCGCCACCGCACCGAGGGGAATCAGGCAGCTATTCACCGCCTGGTAGTGGGGTTTGCCATCGGCCCCTTCGCCCATGATGGCCACGGTGCAAGCGC
>JALQST010000021.1:2008-7751 GCA_023264315.1 Nodosilinea sp. BSH.14 | reverse complement strand
GCCACAGTCGCCATCGCCGCAGCCCTCCTTGGTGCCCGCCCGTCCGCTCAGGCGCAGGTATTCCAGCAGAGTCATCCCCGGGGAAAGGGCTTCGACGGAGACGGGTGCTCCGTTAATCGTCAGGGTGAATTGGGTATCAAGTTGCTGAGTCACAGAGCCGTTCCACCTAGGAATAACCAACCGTTTGCAGCGTCGCCTCCGATGCGGGAATAGGTCTACTCAGCCGCCATACACCAGAAAACCGGGCAAGAAACACGATCTAAGCCGACTGTTGTTGAGGAAGCTAACGAGACAGCCTTCGTTTGTCCATCATCGTTGTCGCTATAGAGGTTGAGGCTAATCGGTTGTGATAGCCAGCATAAGTAGTCCTAGCTACAAAGTGACGATTTTTAACGCCCAATTTGGCTTTAGGAGTTTCAGGGCCAAGCTGAGGCTGCGGTCCTGCATCCTAACCCGCAGAATCGCAGCCTTGGTACTAGGCGAAGTTGAACGGCTGGGCCTTAATCCTCCTCTTCCCCGGGTTCGTAGGTGGAGGCGATGGAGAGTTCCTTCAGTTGGGCCTCGTCTACGCCGGAGGGGGCTTGGGTGAGCAAACAGCGGGCCTGTTGGGTTTTGGGGAAGGCGATGGCGTCGCGGATGGAGTCTTCTCCGGCCATCAGCATCACCAGGCGATCTAGGCCGTAGGCGATGCCGCCGTGGGGAGGGGTGCCGTACTCGAAGGCTTCCAGCAAAAAGCCAAATTTGTCCTTGGCTTCTTCGGTGGTGAGGCCGATGGTGTCGAACACCCACTGCTGCACGTCGGGCTGGTAGATGCGCAGACTGCCGCCGCCGATTTCGTAGCCGTTGAGGACGAGGTCGTAGGCCACGGCACGGGCGGTTTTGAGGTCGGCCACGTCGTCGGGGTGGGGGGCGGTGAAGGGGTGATGCAGGGCTTCGAGGCGCTGTTCGTCGGCGTTCCACTCAAACATAGGGAAGTCGGTAATCCACAGCAGGTTGAGTTTGCCTTCGGGGATCAGGTTCATTTCCTTGGCCACCGCCTGCCGCACTCGATCTAGGGTGGCGTTGACGATATCCGTGGGGCCAGCGCCAAACAGCAGCAGGTCGCCTTCTTGAGCATTAGTACGGCTCAGCAATTCCTGCATCTTTTCGGCGGGCAGGTTGTCTTTAATCGCGCCGATGGTGTCCACCGCGCCCTCGGCCCGCACCCGAATGTAGGCCAGCCCCTTGGCCCCAGCTTCCGAGGCAATTTTGAAGATGTCGCCACCGGGCTTGATGCGCACGTTGGAAATTTGATCGTTGCCGCCGGGGATGGGTAGTACTTTCACAATGCCGCCCTCGGCCACCGCACCGGAGAACACCTTAAAGCCGCAGTCCTTCACCAGGTCAGACACGTCCACCAGTTCTAGGCCGTAGCGGGTGTCGGGCTTGTCGCTGCCGTAGCGATCCATGGCTTCGGCGTAGGTCAATCGAGGAAACGGTAGGGGAATTTCGATGCCCTGGACGGTTTTGAAAATGTGGGCCACCAGCGCTTCATTCAGGGCCAGGATTTCGTCCTGGGTCATGAAGCTCATTTCCATATCGAGCTGGGTGAATTCCGGCTGACGGTCGGCCCGCAGATCTTCATCACGGAAGCAGCGGGCGACTTGGTAGTAGCGATCTACGCCAGATACCATCAACAATTGCTTAAACAACTGGGGCGACTGGGGCAGGGCGTAGAATTCCCCAGGGTTTACCCGCGAGGGCACCAGATAATCCCGCGCCCCTTCGGGGGTGGATCGGGTCAGGATGGGGGTTTCCACCTCCATGAAGCCTTCCTGATCTTCCAAAAAGCGCCGAATCGCCTTGATCACCTCATGGCGCACCCGCAGATTTTGGGCCATCCGCTCCCGCCGCAAATCCAAGTAGCGGTAGCGCAGGCGCAGATCCTCCCGCACCGATTCCGAATCCGCTGTGGAGACCTGGAAGGGCAAAGGCTTGCGAACGGCGTTCAGCAATTCAATGGAGTCGGCATAGATTTCCACCTCCCCAGTGGGCAGCTTGGGGTTGAGGGATTCCGCCGGACGCTGGCTGACGCGCCCCACAATTTTCACCACATACTCGTTGCGCAGCGGGTCGGCCTGGGGATAGGACTCTGGCGTGCGTTCCGGGTCGCTGACGATTTGCACCACCCCGGTACGATCCCGCAGGTCAACAAAAATCACGCCCCCGTGGTCGCGACGACGATCTACCCAGCCAAATAGGGTAACGGTGCTGCCAATGTCGCTGGCTCGAAGGGTGCCGCAGTAGTGGGTACGCATAGACTAACGCTGGGGTGGACGCAAACTTCAAAACCTTCCCATTATCTCGGATAACGGCGAAGCTGGACACTGCTTTTGTGGAAAGCTCGCAATTCTCAGGATGATGCGTCCCAGGAAAGCCGATATCGCTCGGTGAAGGATGTCCCGTTTGGGCTGAGCCTGTCGAATCCCAGGGTCGTGACGCCTTTCGACCAGATCAAGGCGAACGGAGCAGTGGAGGATAGGCTGTTGACTTCGGCAGAACTTCGCTATTCTTGAGGGTAATTTATCCACAGGGCATTCCTCTCGTCATGGGCTACCCATGATTTCGGATGCTGATATGGGGTATTGAATTGCGGCCATGACGGCCATCGCTATAAGGAGGCCATCGCACCATGACACGTCGCTGGATTATCGGGCTCGTTAGCCTCATGCTCATGGTGGTTGTGGGGTGGTCTGGCCATCCGGCCCAGGCCATTGCGCCCCTGCAACGGGTGGAGGCTGTGTCGGGGTTGCCGTCGTTGCCTACGGTGGTGGCCCTAGAACCCCGTCCAGTCCTGGCGGCTGGCCCCACCGATTTTGCCCCCCCCGCCCTGCCCGGTGGGGTATCGTCTAGCGACGATACCCCGACCAACGGTGTACTCGTGGCCCAGGCTACTCCCCGGCAGGTGGTAGCTCTGGCGGATCCCAGCAACTACGGCGACCGCTTTGCCACCGATGCCAATGGCCAACCCCTGACCCAAGACTTTATTGCCGTCCTCCACGAAACCGTAGGGTCGGCCCAAAGCGCCATTAACCTCTTTCGCACCTATCATTCCCGCGATGCCGACCAGGTGAGCTACCACACCCTCATTGGCCGCGATGGCACCATCTACTACATCGTGCCGCCAGAAAAACGAGCCTTTGGAGCCGGGAATTCGGTGTTCAACGGCCCCAATGGCCCCGAAACCGCCCGTATTAACCCCAATTTTCCCCCGTCGGTGAATAACTTTGCCTACCACGTTTCCCTCGAAACGCCAGGGGATGGCATGAACAACCGCCGCAGCCACAGCGGCTATACCCAGGCCCAATACACCTCCCTAGCCTGGTTGCTGGCCCAAACCACCATCCCCGATAACCGCATCACCACCCACCAATCGGTGGATCGGTCGGGCAACCGCATGGATCCGCGCAGCTTCAACCGCCAACAACTGCTCACGCTGCTACGCCAATATCCCAGTCAGTCAGGCCTTTCGGGCTAGAGCACAGTCTAAACTAGGCGATCGCTCAGAGAACCCGATGTCCCCTATCTGGCCCAGTGGATGGTGCGCTTTTCCACAACGGCAAAGCAGCCGTAGAGCAAAATCCCCATCGCCGCTAGGGACAAAATGGCCAAAAAGGCGAGGGCAACGTTAAAGCTGGCACTGGCAGACACAATCACGTAGCCAATGCCCCGATCCGAGGCCACGGTTTCCGAAATCACGGAGCCGATGAAGGCTTGGGAAATGGCCACCTTGAGGGAGGCAAACAGGTAGGGCAGGGAATGGGGAAAGCCCACCTTTTGGAAGATTTCCCAGCGGCTGGCCCCCAGGGAAGCCAGAACATCGCGCATTTCCGGCTCCACGGTGGCCAGCCCCGCCGCCACGTTCACCACGATGGGGAAAAAGGCCAGGGTGAAGGCGGTGATGATGGCGGGCACTGCACCAATGCCAAACCAGATGGCCAGCAGCGGTACCAGAGCCACCTTGGGAATGGTGTTAAACCCCACCAGCAGCGGATACAGCACCAGATAGGCCAGCCGGGAATAGCCAATTAAAAAGCCCAGCACCACCCCCAGCCCCAGCCCCAGGAAAAAACCGGTGAGGGTGGTGCTGAGGGTGGTCAGGCTATGTTTCCAGATGGTGGCTCGGTAGTTTTGGGCGGCTTCCCACACATCGCTGGGGGCGGGCAACAAAAACTGGGGAATATCAAAAACGCGGGTGGCGGCTTCCCAGAGGAGGATCAGCAGCCCAGCGGCCACCGCTGGGAGCACGTAGGCGGCCTGTTTGCGCTGAAGATAGCGGTTGAAGGCTTGAGAGAACGCTTGAAGGAACGACGACACAGTGATGGATCTCCCGGCACACAGAGTTGGCTCTCATCCTAAGGATGGGAGGCCACCCCTATGCTACGGGAGCATGACCGGGGCAAACGGCTCAGGACGGACAATCTCACAGGCCTTGGGATGCTTTGGCGGCGGATCCTAGCTGACGAGGCCGTGCTCTAAGGCAAAGCGGACGAGTTCGGTGCGGCTGTTGGTGCCGGTCTTGCTAAAGAGGCGGCTGACGTACTTTTCGACATTGCGCACGCTGGTATCGAGGCGGCTGGCAATTTCCTTATTCATCAACCCCTCGGCCACCAAGTCCAACACGCTCTGCTCGCGGGGGGTGAGATCGATATTGACGTCGGAGGTCATTTTTATCGCCCCACCCTTTTGGGTCAGCATAGCCTTAATTTCCTCAATTTGGCGAGCCATCACCGCAATGTCGGGCAGGTCGCCGGTGTCGGGGGTTTGAGCGGCCCGCCGTTCAATCAAATTGCCCACCACGGCCACCAGTTCCTCCGGGTCAAAGGGCTTAGAGAGGTAGGCGTCGCAGCCGGAGTTATAGCCCTGGATGCGATCCTTAGTCATGCCCCGGGCGGTGAGGAAGACCACGGGCAACCCCTTAAACCGCGCATCCTCCCGTACCTGGGCTAAAAAGGCATGGCCATCCACCTGGGGCATCATAATGTCGGAGATCAGCACGTCGGGGGTTTCCTCCTGAAGCCGCGCCCACCCTTCCTGGGCATTGCTGGCCGTACGGACGGCAAACCCACTGTCCTCCAAGTACGCCTGCACCGCCTCCCGCAGACCGGGCTCATCGTCAACCAGTAAAATGCGTCCAGTGTAGTCAGACATGGCGTTGGTAGGGGCTGCATGGGAACAATGCCCAATGTAACCCGGAATGCCTAGGACAAACCCCTGGGCTGGGGTAGAAATCAGCCCCCCTGGGCGGTGGGGTTTTCCGCCGACCTCATTCCTAGGGCCGCCGTTTTTAGCCAGGGGCGCTGAGCCGTTATGGGAGGGGCATCGCGTGGCCAGCCCTAGGGAACCATTACCCTGGTTCAGGGGATCCGGGGCAAGCGCCATCGGGCCAACCGTTATAAATGGGGGGATATTCGCTACAGTAAAGGCACAAGCCGTCACCATGGATGACATTGCAGATTAAAACACCACATCCCCAGGATCAAACCCATCGGTGTGGCCCATCCGTGGTCTAGCCCATGGCCCAGCGGGGTGGCGAGATCCGGGACGATTGGATGCTATCAGGAGGAAGGCATATGGGCGGAATGGGATCGCAGGGGGTCTGGGTGGCTGCCGCCTTGGCCTTGGGCGGTGGTGTGGGCTGGGCTGGCCACTACTATGTGGATCAGCGAGGGGCGAGTGCCGAACCGACCGCCGAAGTCAATCC
>JALQST010000021.1:0-1998 GCA_023264315.1 Nodosilinea sp. BSH.14 | reverse complement strand
CGTCCTCCCTGGCTACCCTCTCCCGGCCCACCGAGCCGGAACCTACGGTTGCCGTTGCGCCCCCAGCCCCGGTGGCGTCAAACTTCATTGCCACCGCCGTGGAGCAAGTGGGGCCAGCGGTGGTTCGCATTGATGCGCAGCGGTCAGTATCCCAGATCAGCCCCGATACCTTTAATAACCCACTCTTTCGGCGCTTCTTTGGCGAGGAGATGCCCCCCGAATTGCCCCCCGACCGCCTGGAACAGGGCACCGGGTCGGGGTTTATCCTCAATGCCGATGGTCGCATTCTCACCAATGCCCACGTGGTAGACGGCACCCGCACCGTAAAAGTCACCCTGCGCGATGGCCGCACCTTTGAGGGCCAAGTGGTGGGGGTCGATTCCGTTACCGATGTGGCGGTGGTGAAGATTGACTCCGCCGAACCGCTGCCCACGGTGCGTCTGGGCAGCACCGCCAACCTGTCACCCGGTCAGTGGGCCATTGCCATTGGCAACCCCCTCGGCCTAGATAACACCGTCACCGCTGGCATCATCAGCGCCATTGGCCGCACCAGCAACCAAGTGGGCATCCCCGATAAACGGGTGCAGTTCATCCAAACCGACGCCGCCATCAACCCGGGCAATTCGGGTGGCCCCCTGCTGAACGACCAAGGCGAGGTCATCGGCATGAACACCGCCATCCGCGCCAATGCCCAGGGGCTGGGGTTTGCCATCCCCATCGAAACCGCCAAGCGCATTGCCGACGAACTGTTTGCCACCGGCGAGGTGCAGCACCCCTTCCTGGGGATCCAAATGGTGGAACTGACGCCGGAAACCATCACCGAGATCAACGCCCAGCAGCAGATGAACATCCCGCCGGACGAATCTGGGGTGTTGATTGTGCGCGTGTTGGAGGGCAGTCCTGCCCAGGCGGCTGGCCTCCAACCAGGCGATATCATCCAGCGCATTAACAACCTAGATGTGAAAACCCCCACTGAGGTGCAAAGCCAAGTGGAGGTCAGCCAAATCGGCCAAGATCTGACCCTGGATATTCACCGGGAAGGGAGGGATAAAACCCTGACCGTGAAGCCCACGGCCATGCCCGCCGAACTGCGTTAGCCGCTATTCCACCGCCAAGGAAACCCGATTGCCGCCGATGGATCGCAGATCCGCCAGAAGTTTGGCGACGTCACTGTAGGTGAGGGTGCGATCAGCCTTCAGCACCAGGCGGCCCTCTGGATTTTGGGTGAAGTAGGTACGCACCTCCTGGGAAAGTTGATTCCAGGTGATGACCTGATTGTTCAACACTAGGTTGCCATCCCCATCTAAGCCCACCACGAGGGCCGCCACAGACATCACCTCTGCTTCGCCCAAACCGCCCTCGGCTACCGCCTGGGGCAATTTCACATTGAGCATTTGCTGCCCCGTCAGCCCCATGGAAATGATGATGAAGAAGGTGAGCACCGTCATCAGCACATCCATCATCGGCACCAGATTCACCTCTGGCAGTTGTGACCGGGTGGATTGGGTTTTAAAGCGCATAGCAACACCGCCGAGGACGACTGGAAAACTTCCGTCCCCATTGTATAGGGTGCCCCAGGGACTTGGGATCGGGGGACGTGGGCTCTCACAGGGTCGATCCCCCGGAAATCCAGCGGGTGGATAGAAAACTCTCTGGCCAAGGAATAGATCCTGCCCCGATTCGGGTGTCGCTTTGTAAACGAGTGTTTCAATCCGGTTACAACCGTTCACAGGCGGCCCGATCCTCCCAAATTGCCGTGATAGGATGCCTCTCGTAGCTTTTCACGATTTCGGGAGACACATCCTTGTCACTTCGGGTAGCAGTAGTAGGATCAGGTCCGGCAGGCTCCTCGGCTGCCGAGACGTTGGTAAAAGCGGGTATCGAAACCTATTTGTTTGAGCGCAAGTTGGACAACGCCAAACCCTGCGGTGGGGCCATTCCCCTCTGCATGGTGGACGAGTTTGACCTGCCCCCCAGCATCATCGACCGCCGGGTGCG
>JALQST010000219.1 GCA_023264315.1 Nodosilinea sp. BSH.14 | reverse complement strand
CTATCTTAGCGAAGTGTTGTGTAAAGCCGTCCTAGAAGGACGGGGTTTCAGACCCAGGAGATTCTGATGACTCAACCGACTCAGATCCGCGAACGTTTGGCCCAGGAACTTCAGAAAGCCCCCGACCAGGTGGACTTGGCGAAGGCGGCCCTCTACATCGCCCAGGAAGAGTATCCGGATCTGGACATTGCCGACCCTTTGGAGTTGCTGGATCACATGGCGGAGGCCCTGAAGCGTCGCCTGCCAGAAACCGCCTATCCCCTCAAAATTATCCGCACCATCAACCAATTTCTGTTTGAGGAACTGAACTTTCGCGGCAACAGTGAAGACTACTACGATCCTCGCAATAGCTTCCTCAACGACGTGCTGCACCGTCGGGTAGGCATTCCCATCACCCTCTCCCTAGTGTATTTAGAACTAGCCAAGCGGATTGGCTTTCCCATGGCCGGGGTGGGGATACCGGGGCATTTTTTGATTCGGCCCACCCTGGACGACATGGCCATTTTTGTCGATCCCTTCCACCGGGGTGAGGTGCTGTTTGAGCAGGACTGCCGGGATCGGTTTCAGCAAATGTTTGGCGATGGAGCCCGACTCCAGCCCGCCCACCTCAATCACATTTCCCCCACCGCCTTTGTGGTGCGGATGCTGACCAACCTGAAGATGATTTACCTCCAACAGCGCAACGTGCCCAAGGCGCTGGACGCCATTAACCGCATTCTGCTGATCTACCCCGACGCCGTGGGCGAATGGCGTGATCGCGGCCTGATTCACTACCAGCAGGGCCACCTCGACCAAGCCCTGCTGGACTTAGAACGCTACCTCTACGAAAGCCCCGATGCCAGCGACGCCTACGAAATTCGCCGCGTTCTCCAGCAAATTGAACAGGTGCAGGACGACTGAGGCTCAATCCGACTTGGTTGCCCCCGGTATCAGTAAAGGTTTCCTGCCCCCTGCGGTTTGTCGACTTTGGCACTGGGGATTGCCCCGATTCGGCGATTAGTAGGGATAATCATAGGGCTGACTGAAGCGGCTGGCTTTGAAAATGTGGATGGTTTCGGTGACTTCGCCGCCCCGACGCAAATCAAGGGTAGTCAGGGGGGCGATGGCGTCAAACAGGGGTTGGTATTGGGCCAAAATATCGGGATTTTGGGCGAAGCGGTCGAGGGTCATATAGAGGGCATCTTGGCCCAGCCAGTCGGTTGGGTTGAACCAAAAGGCAAAGCCCCTGGGGTCTTGGCTGAAGGCAGTGAGGGGCACATCGCGCAGGGGATGAATCGCCATATCGAAATAGCCGCCCAGGTAGTATTCGTTGGTAAAAATAAAGCCCACCTTTGGGAGAGTGGCCTGAAGTTGGGGATCTTCCGCCATCAGGCGGCGCAGTTGCAGGGTGTCGATCAGTTCCGTGGAGCCGTCCTGTTCCACGGAAATCAGTCCACCAAAGGGGGCATAGCGGCTGGGTTGTTGGAGAAACCCCAGTTGCAAATGCAGCAGGGCAATCACCGATAGAATCGCCAAAAATAGCCCCGATCCCCACAGCCACCGCTGCACCAGGCGAGGTCTACGCCGCTGCCACATCACCGTTTGGGCACCCAGCAAAATCAGCAACCCCCAATAGCCCGGAGCAGGCCACGCCGGGAAAATCTGTTGTTTACCGCCCAGCACCGTAAACAGCAGCACAATGGGCAGGGAAAGCCAGAGCACTAGGGCTAATTGATCCCGCCCCTGAACTTCCTGGGCATCCCAACTGGGGGAGAAGGCCATCAACACCTGCTGCCCGGTTTGGCGCAACGTCACCCACCACAGGGGCAGGCCAAACAGCGGAAAGAGGTACACATTGGACAGCAGCCAATAGCCGATCATCTGCCCCAGGCGAAAGGGGCTGGGGTCATCGGTGCCGCCATCAAAGCGCATCCCCAGGTGAAAGCGGAAGGAAATCCAGTCGTGCTCGGCATTCCAATACAGCAGCGGGAACAGGGCGAGGGCAAAGCACCCCACCGCCACCACCAGCCAAGGCGATTGAAACACCTTGCGATAGGGCTTGCGACTGAGGCAAAACCCCACCAGCCCCAGCCCCAAAACGAAGCCGTGGTACTTGCTGATGCAGGCCAATCCCACCAATCCACCCAGCAGCGCCACCCGCCAGGTGGGGATGTAGCTGTTTCCAATCACGCCATAGTGGTTTAGGCGGCGACGGTTGGGGAAAAATTCCCACAGCGCCACCAGCAGCGTGGCACTCCAAAACAGCATCAGGCCGTTATCGGGGGAAGTCAAAATGCCAAAAGAGATCACAATCAGCGGCATTAACGTCCCAAAGGCCAGGGTCATTTGGCCCACCGCTGGGTTGTGCATTCGCCTTGCCGCCAGGTAGAGCAGCACCAGGCTGATACCGTAGAGCAGCAGCGCCCCCACCCGAATCGTCAGCGGTGAGATAATTCCCGTTATCCACCAGCCTAGGCCCGTCGTTAGGGCTACCATCATGGGATGGTCAAAGTAGCTCCAATTTAAATGACGGCTGTAGAGGTAGTAGTAGGCTTCATCAAATCCCGGCAGCAGCCAAATCGCCACGATGGTGCGATAGACTAGCCCGCCCAGCCACAGCCACAGCAAGCCCTGCCGTCCCCGATCTCGATCCTCAATCCACCTGGTCATGCTGTCCCCATTGGCGTTGCTTCCCCACTCTATTAGATTTTCCCGGCCATTCCTGGGAAGGCAGGAATCCATGACCTATGGCACTCCATCCAAAGGATGCCGCACAATAAAGACTCACTCCCTACACCGCGAAGGATTTGGATGTAGCCATGGGCAAAAGCGCCGAGTTAATTTGTGTGGGCACCGAGCTCCTGCTGGGGGATATCCTCAACAGCAACGCCCAGTATTTGGCCCAGGAGTTGGCGGGGCTGGGCATTGCCCACTTTTTCCAAACCGTGGTGGGGGATAATCCGGCCCGGATTCAGCAGGTGGTGGCCATGGCTTGCGAGCGGTCGAACCTGATTTTGTTTACG
Organism: Nodosilinea sp. BSH.14; assembly: GCA_023264315.1. Lineage (GTDB taxonomy): Bacteria > Cyanobacteriota > Cyanobacteriia > Phormidesmidales > Phormidesmidaceae > Nodosilinea. The sequence continues at coordinate 2,866 of JALQST010000219.1, read as the reverse complement.
GGTGGCCTTGGCCCCACCCCCGACGATTTGACCATCGAAACCCTGGCCGACTTTTTTGGGGTTCCCCTAGTCGAACATCCCGACATTGTGGCGGACATCGAAGCCAAATTCACTCGCCGGGGCCGAGTGATGACCCCCAGCAACCGCAAACAAGCCCTTTTACCGGAAGGGGCCGAAGTGCTGCCCAACCGCACCGGCACCGCACCGGGCGTCATCTGGGAGCCGCGACCGGGTTTGCTGATCATGACCTTTCCCGGCGTGCCCAGCGAAATGAAGGCCATGTGGCAGGAAACCTCCGTGCCCTACCTGAAAAACCACGGCTGGGTGCAAGACACCATCGTCAGCCGGATGCTGCGCTGTTGGGGCATTGGCGAATCGGCCATGGCGGAACGGGTGGACGAGTATCTCCACCTCAGTAACCCCACGGTGGCCCCCTACGCCAGCCACGGCGAAGCCAAGCTCCGTATTTCCGCCAAAGCCTCTACCATTGCCGAAGCCGTGGCGCTGATTCACCCGGTCGAACAGGGCATTCGCAATATTCTAGGGGCCGATTGCTACGGGGTTGATGGCGATTCCCTCGCGTCCGTCGTGGGAGATCTCTTGCAACAGCAGCAGCAGACCGTGGCCGTGGCGGAATCCTGCACCGGGGGTGGCTTGGGGCAGATGTTCACCGCCGTGGCGGGCAGTTCCGCCTACTTTATGGGCGGCATCATCGCCTACGACAACCGGATCAAAACCAGCCTGCTCAAGGTCGATCCCACCGTGCTCGAAACCGAGGGGGCCGTCAGCGCCATCGTGGCGGAACACATGGCCCTAGGAGCCAAGGCCACCTTTCAAACCGACTGGGCCTTAAGCATCACCGGGATCGCTGGCCCCGGTGGCGGCACCGACAGCAAACCCGTGGGCCTGGTATACATCGGGCTGGCCCTGCCCAACGGTGAGGTGACTCACCAAAAGTACGACTTTGCCGCCTTTCGAGGCCGCGACTGGGTACGCCATCTCAGTGCTTGCACGGCCATGGATCTCCTCCGTCGTCAACTTCTGCCATCATCACCTTGATCATTTCCGTCATTTGGTTATGATGGGTTTATGTATAAGTTGCGAGGCAAAGGGTTGTGCTTTGGTGAGCTTGGCAAAGCAGCACACCCGATCATCGCATTCCAGTAAGGAGTTAGGCCCTAATGGATTACATCGAAAAGGCTCTCGAAAAGCTGCGTGAGTGGATTGACAGCATCATCGATGCGCTCCTGGGGCCAGAGGCTCAGCATGAGCCCGAACTCATCCCCATTCCCGTCAAAGAGCCCAGACGGTAGCCTAACTCAGTTCTTTTCCCTAACCCAGAACTCTGTTTACGTTAGAACGTTGCCAAGGCTGTTCTGAAGATATTTTTAGGGTGCATTCGTGGCTCTAGCCCCTAACTGGCCATACCCTAGCCACCTTCATGGGTAGCCAAGCAGGATTTGATCAGGATTTGATATCGCGCAGGTTTTAACGCCACCGAAAAGCCCTAGACTCCCGGAGAGTCTAGGGCTTTTGAGTGTCGATTGTGACGACAGACCTAACGGGCTGCCGCCGCCGCCCGTGCGGCGGCGGCTTCGTCGGGGTGGATGTTCAGACGGGTGAGGTTGACGCGGCCCCGACCGTCGATTTCGCGGACTTTGACGATCACCTCGTCGCCCACGTTCACCTCATCTTCTACCTTGGCGACGCGATAGTCCGCCAGTTGGGAGATGTGGATCATGCCCTCTTGACCGGGCATAAATTCGACGAAGGCACCGATGGGGATCACCCGCATCACCGTGCCCACAAACACATCCCCAGCGGAGGGCTTGAAGACGATGGCTTCGATCATAGACTTCGCCTGCCGCGCCTTTTCCCCAGACAGACAGGATACGGTGACGGTACCGTCGTCGTTGATGTCTACCTTGGCTCCGGTTTGCTCGGTGATGGCCTTGATCTTCTTGCCGCCGGGGCCAATCACCATCCCGATCATTTCGGGGTCGATCTTGAAGGTGATCAATTGCGGCGCATACTTCGACATGGTGGCGCGGGGGGTGTCGATGGTGGCCAGCATTTTCTCCAGGATGTGCAGACGGGCGGGCTTGGCCTGGTTGATGGCTTCGGCGATCACCTTGATGGGCAGTCCGGTGATTTTCATGTCCATTTGCAGGGCGGTGATGCCGCTGTCGGTGCCCGCCACCTTAAAGTCCATATCGCCCAGGAAGTCTTCGATGCCTTGAATATCCGTGAGGATGCGGACTTCGTCGCCTTCCTTAATTAGGCCCATGGCGGCACCGCTGACGGGCTTGGTGATCGGTACCCCGGCATCCATCAGGGAGAGGGTGGAACCGCAGACGGAACCCATGGAGGTGGATCCGTTGGAGGACAGCACCTCCGACACCACACGGATCACGTAGGGGAAATCTTCCTGGGGCGGCAGCACGGGTACCAGGGCACGTTCGGCGAGAGCACCGTGGCCAATTTCCCGCCGACCGGGGGAGCGCATGGGCCGCGTTTCGCCCACGGAGTAGGGGGGGAAGTTGTAGTGGTGCAGGTAGCGCTTTTCCTCTTCGGGATGGAGGTCGTCCATCATCTGGGCATCACCGGGCGTGCCAAGGGTAACGACGGACATCACCTGGGTCAGCCCCCGCTGGAACAGCCCCGTCCCGTGGACGCGCTCCGGCAGCAGACCCACCTGGCAGTAGATGGGGCGCACCTCGTCCAGCTTGCGGCCATCGACGCGCACCTTCTCGTCAATAATTTGCTGACGCATCAGCTTTTTGGTGACGGATTTGTAGGTGTTGCCGAGGGCTTTGCCGTTGGCGGCTACGGCCACTTTCACGGGATGATCTTCTTCTAGCCCGTC
>JALQST010000218.1 GCA_023264315.1 Nodosilinea sp. BSH.14 | reverse complement strand
GGAGGCGTCAGAGTGCCTTCCCGGGACAAGTGCCCGTGCCGCTGCTAGTCTGTGGCAGGGCCGATGATCCGGTGGTGGATGCCGCCCAACTTCAGGGTTGGCAACCCTGGCTCAAACCGGGGGATCGGCTGTGGCAATGCCCAGGAGGCCGACACTTCTTCCATGGCACCCATCCCCAACCCGTAGCCCAGGTGGTGACGCGCTTTTGGTACAGCCAGGAGACCTTCCTGGGGCGGGCCACGGCCCAGACGGTGTCCCTAGACCGCTAACCGGAGGGGTGAAGGGCCTACTTGCCTCCATTCAGTGGCACCATGGAAACCGTGGTAGCCGCAGAACGCTAAGGACGCTGAGAGATGGCTGGATTTCGCAAAGTGCTGTTGGGACTGTGTGTGCTGGGGGCGATGGTGTGGCTGTGGGATGCCCTACCCTACTACGCCACGGCGGGCTCCCTCTCGGATCAGTTGGCATCCCCTCCCGCTGCGACCGCCGATCAGCCCCTGGCCACGGCCACCTTTGCCGGAGGTTGTTTTTGGTGCATGGAAAAGCCCTTTGATGATCTAGAGGGCGTGGTGTCTACCACCTCTGGCTACACGGGCGGCACCGTCGAAAACCCCAGCTATGACCAGGTTTCCGCCGGAGGAACGGGGCATGTGGAGGCCATGCAGGTACGCTATGACCCCACAAAACTTAGCTATGACGACCTGCTGGCGGTGTTTTGGCCCAACATCGACCCCCTGGATGATCGGGGCCAGTTTTGCGACAAGGGCAGCCAGTATCGGGCCAAAATCTTTGTGCAAACGGAGGAGGAACGGCAGCGGGCCGAGGCCTCCAAGCAAGCCCTGGCCGACCGTTTGGCCCAACCCATCATCACCGCCATCGAACCCGCCCAGCCCTTCTATGCCGCCGAGGCCTACCACCAGGACTACTACCTCAAGCATCCTGTCCGCTACAACTTCTACCGCACCGCCTGCGGTCGCGATAAACGCCTCACCGAAGTGTGGAGCACCGCTCCTCACTAGACATCGGCTAGCGACCGTTGATTTGATCGCCAATGCGTTGGTAGAGGTCGGCGTCTTGGTCGGATAGCGCCATAATGTCGTTAAACCGATCCAAGGACATCCCGGTCTTTTCGATGGCGCTGACCATGGTTTCCTCGGCCCCCTGGCGCAGGGTGGCAATGCGCTCGATGGCGGCATCAAACCGCTGGGCCACGGCGGTATCGGCAGGGGGCTTGTTGTCGGCTAGGGCCTGATCCGCCAGGGCGTTGAACTCCTCCACCGTGAATCCTTCGGCTTCGACGGCGGCGACCATATCGGCTTCGGCCCCATCGCGGATAGTTTGAATAGCCTGGTAGGCCTTGGCAAAGGTTTTAATGTCGCCAGCGGGCACCGGGGCGGCGGCCACGAGGGCGGATCCTGGGGCCGAGGCGAGGGCGGACTGGCCGACAGCTTGGGCCATGCCAGGAAACAGACCCAGGCTGAGAACAACACCCAAAAGAAGGGCTAAAAGGGAATGAACCATGGTGAAACTGCCTGAAATTAGGGGCGAAGGGGGTGATCAAAAAGCCAGGATTCCGCCCAGAGCGATGGGGCCAGATCCTGTGTCAGCCTAGCGCAAAGCCAGCGGGATGAAGCGCTTCGTTACGCCTCGTTAAATCTCGTTGGCGACCTCGTTGGCATCGAGGGTGCTAGATCGGCCACAGCAGCGATCAATGCCGAGGCGATCGCAGATCAAATCTCCCACGGCATTGGCCACCGCAAATTCCCCATAGAAGCTTTGGGAGAAATCGAAGGCTTGCAGCTCGGTCAAAATGGCCATCACCAGCGAACCTAGGTCATCCTCGCCCTCCATGCGCTGCCGGGTAAAGACCTGGGCCACCCGTTCAGCAATGGCGGCGTTGGCGGGTTCCGGGAGATACTCGGCGTCTAGCCACCGCAGCAGCACAGATCGCAGCCACTCTCCCTCCTGTTGGGCATTGTCGGGCAGGGGGACGGTAATGGGTAGGGGGGCAAGGGGTTCTGTCATAGTGCTAACAACGGTTCCCAACCAAATCTCGCGTCAGTTGAGCTTTATCCTACCCTGCACTGCCCCAGGGCTAGGCGGAAATTCCTGGAAAATCCTTCAGAAAGCCCCGCCCCTAGAAATCCACCCCTAGAAAATCATTGAGAAATGCAACAAATGAGGTCGATTCCGGGGTATGGTCTCTATGGTTAAGCGACATCGCACCCCAGGGGATCCCGTCGCTTCTAGGGAGAGGGCTGGGGACATACTAGGGGCAGCTTGAGGAAATAGCTATGGTGCTAGCAAATCGGTCGGATGCAGTCAAAACTCTGAAGGTCATGGGGCTCCCTGTCCATGTGGGGACAGACTACGCGGATTGGTTACTGGCCCAGTATCGATCCGGGGAAGGCTCCCATGTCGTCACCCTCAATGCCGAAATGGCCATGCAGGCCGACCGCAACCCCGCCCTTCGCCACATTATTCTGGGGGCAGATTTGGTGATTCCCGACGGTGCAGGGGTAGTGCTGTATTTTCGGGCCAAGGGCAAGCGGGTGGAGCGCACCCCCGGCATTGAAATGGCGGGGCAGGTTCTGCAACGGTTGACCGGCCAAGAAACCGCCTTTTTCTATGGCGGAGCCCCCGGTATTACCGATCATGCGGCGCTGCATTGGCAGCGTCAGTCCCCCGGCATTCAGATTGTGGGCACCCAGCACGGCTTCCTCAGCCCCGAGGAACAGCCCGCCTTGCTGCAACGGCTGGCGGATCTGCAACCCAGCGTCATTTTGGTTGGTCTCGGGGTGCCCCGGCAGGAGATCTGGATTCGCGACCATCGCCACCTCTGCCCTCACAGCATTTGGATTGGTGTAGGCGGCAGCTTTGACATTTGGGCCGGTGTCAAAACCCGCGCCCCAGGCTGGATGTGCCGCTCCAACCTAGAGTGGCTCTATCGGCTCTACCAAGAACCCTGGCGCTGGCGGCGCATGGTGGCCCTACCCCAGTTTGCGTGGCGATCCCTCACCTACTCCGCCCGCTAGAGCAGGACATTCCAGCGACGACCGAGGATCAGTCGATCACAAAGTCCCCTCCGCCCTCACCCCCAAGCCCCAGCGGCACTGGGGTGGATTTTGCTGGGCACGTTACGGGCGCAGACTTTCGGGCTAGGATGACGGGGCGTGGAATGGAGGAATATCCCATGTTTCTAGACGAACTTTCACCCTTTATGCAGGAATTGCTGCGCCAGCCAGCGGCTTTTTTGGGGGGCGTGGCCTCGGGGCTGCTGCGGCTCAACCTCGCCGAAGATCCTGTACAAGACTGGCTGCGTCGCCAGGGAGCCAGCCCCGCCCCCGGTGCCAATGCTCAAAACGGCCAAAATGGCAGCGGCCCCCAAACCATCACCATTGATTAGCCGCCGGCAAACTCGCCGAGGGGGCCTAGGTTCGGGATACCCCATGGTCGGCGGGCCAGCCTACGAGAGTTGACCAGCGGCTATGCCCCGAGGCTAACCCTCCCAGGGCTGGCCCCCTCGCCCGCCGAAAACACCGGCCAACGGCGTTGGGGATCGCCCGAAACTGGCGTATCTTAGTAAGCGGCTAGCCTGACTTCCGTCGGACATCGAGCGAGGAAAATGTCATGTCTACTTTAACCGTTTGGAAATTTAAAACCGCCAATGGTGCAGAGAACGCCTTGGCTAAGCTGACAGAGTTGCAAAAGCAGGAACTCATCAAGGTTTTGGATGCCGCTGTGGTCACTTGGCCGGAAGGGCGCAAAAAGCCCAAAACCTATCAGGCGGTTAGCACCGTGGGCGTGGGTGCCCTGGGTGGGGCTTTTTGGGGAATGCTGTTTGGCCTCATCTTCTTAGTGCCTTTGTTCGGCATGATTGTGGGGGCAGCGGCGGGTGCCCTGTCCGGCAAACTTACCGACTACGGCATCAACGACGACTTCATTAAAGACCTGCGGGAAAAAGTCACCGAAGGCACCTCGGCCCTGTTTTTGCTCACCGGGCAAGTCACCGTGGATAAGGTGAGCGACGCCTTCGCTGCCGATGAAGTGGGCGAACTGATTCAGTCGAACCTATCGGCGGAACAGGAAGCCAAACTGCGGGAAGACTTCGGCGCGGAACTGTAGCTCCGCAAGGGTTTTGCCCCTGATCAGGCCATTGGTCTAGGGGACGTCTGCTCTGGGGCGTCTCCTAGGCCGTCGTGTTTTTGCCGGGAAAGGGGGATCACTCTTTCGAGGGATGGTGTAGCATGGCGGCTGTTCCATGTCCCCCTGAAAGACTGTCCTGGAGAACGTTATGCTGTGGCCCTTGAAAGGAAACGTCCCTGGGTTAGGGATTGGGCTGATTGGCCTGCTGCTGCTAGCGGGTTGCAGTTCCTCAGATCCCGTGGATACTGAGGTCAGCGCGGCAACCACGGCCCCAGCGGCAGCCCCCCTTGAGGAAACCCTGGGTGGGGTGCAGGCCACGGTGATCGATCCACCGCGCCTGACCAAACTGATAAGCCAAACTCCCGGGGCACAGATTAACCTGCGATCGCAGCCCACCACCCTGTCGCCCATCCTCGGCAGCGGCGCGACGGGGGATGAGATGCGTCTGCTGCGGCTGGCGGAAGGGGAGGGAGGGCACACCTGGTATTATGCCCAAGCCCCCGACGCGGAGCGGGAGGGCTGGGTGCGGGGCGATTTTGTGGATATTAGCAACGCCACGGCCACGGCTCCAGCCGCTAGCACCGCCGCCGTCGGGTCGTCTGCCCTAGCCGCCGATTCCCCCTGTGGATCGGATCGGCAGGAAGCCTTTTTTGAGACCCAGTCCTACCGGGTGTCCCTGTGTAAAACGGCGCGGGGGTTGCGCTATGTGGGCACCCACAAAACCACCCAGGAAGCCCTCATCACCGAGGATGTGGCCGTTAACCAATCGATTTACATCGCCATTGACGGCAACCAGCAGTATCACATCAGCGATACCCATCTCGCCCTTTACGAAATTCACAACGGCAGCTACACGCCCCTCGCCAGCGAACCTGTCCTGCGGTTTGAGCGCTTTGTGTACTAGAACGATGATCAATGGAGCCCCCATGGATTCCCTCGACGCCATTCACCTGACCGGCATTCGTGCCTATGGCTATACCGGAGCCCTGCCGGAGGAAACCGTTCTGGGGCAATGGTTTGAGGCGGAGATTACCCTCTACCTCGATCTGTCCCTGCCCTGCCAGAGCGATCATCTGCCCGACACCCACAACTACTGCACCGTGGTGGAACACACCCAGCGCATCATCCGCGAACGGCGGTTTGCCCTGATTGAACGATTGGCGGGGGAAATTGCCCAAATGGCCCTCGCAACCGATGAACGGCTGCATCGGGTGCGGGTCAAGCTCACCAAACCCACGCCCCCCATTCCCGACTTTAGCGGCCAGGTGGCGGTGGAGATTACCCGCGATAGAATGCAGGGGTAAGTTGGACGATCCCGATCAATTCCATGGCCGCCCCCCATCCCCTGCGCGACGACCTTGCCCGAATGCCCGATTGGTTGCGCCGCCCCATCGGCAACGCCAGCCAAATTTCCACCGTGCAGCGGATCATTAAGCAGCGCCAGATTCACACCATTTGCGAAGAGGGCCGTTGCCCCAACCGGGGGGAATGCTATGCCAACCGCACCGCCACCTTTTTGTTGATGGGGGCGGTGTGTACGCGGGCCTGTGCTTTTTGCCAGGTGGACAAGGGCCACGCCCCCATGGCCCTCGACCCCCACGAGCCGGAGAAGGTGGCGGAGTCGGTGCGGCTGTTGGGGCTGCGCTATGTGGTGCTCACCTCCGTGGCGCGGGATGACCTGCCCGACCATGGAGCAAGCTGGTTTGTGCGGGTGATGGACACCATTCGCCA
>JALQST010000217.1 GCA_023264315.1 Nodosilinea sp. BSH.14 | reverse complement strand
GATCAAATTCGTTGGCCTGCCCCATTTTGGCCTTGATTTCCTCAATGGACTGACGTTCGAGGGTCAACTCCTCTTCCTGATCGGACACAAACCGAGATACCTTCTCCATGTCCTTTTCTAGGTCGCTCACCAGGGTAGCCAAATCCTCTAGGGGCATGGCTTCCAGGGCCGACACATCCACCTTTTTGCTGAGGCGCACCTTGTCGCTGGTGTTCAGCAGATCGTAAAGCTGCTGGTGCAAATTGCCCTGGCGTTGCAGCGTTTGGGAAAGCTGCTGTACCTGATCTTGCTTGTGCTTTAGGGTTTGCTGGCGCAGTTTGAGGTCTTCCCGCTGGCTATTCAGAGCTGCCTCCGCCTGACGCCAGTCGGCCCACCGCTGGGCTAGTTCTATACGCTGCTGATCGATATCTTGCTGCTGCCGATCAAGACTCTGTCGCTGGTTTTCGAGGGCCTGACGATAATCACTCAGGAGGCTTTGGTGATAGTTGAGGCCGTTGGTGGCGTTGACCAAGGGATCCCGCAGTTCCTCCATGGGCATCACCGCCTCAGTGAAGCGATTCAACACCGCTTGGATTTGATCCACCTGGGCCTGATCGAGCCCCGCCGCTGAGCTGGCTTCGGATTTTTTTCCCTCAAATTGCCGCATTTCGCCGTTTAGATGCGCCCAAGCGCCCTCCAAATCGCGGCTTTGGCGCTCTACTTTCTCCTTCTGCTGGGCTAGGGTTTGGCGTAGGGTTTCCAATTCTTGACGCTGGGCTTCCAGCTTTTCGAGGTCGGCCTCCGCCTGCTCTAGCTGTTCCTGGCGGGCCTCAATCTCCATCTCCCGTCGGTTGAGTTCTTGGCTTTGAAAGGTGAGGGACTGCTTCCACTGCTCAATCTCTTCCTCCTGGGTCTTCGACTTTTTACTCAGGTTAGAAAAGGTTTGCAAAATATTCGTGAGGGTGCGTCCAGCTTCGTAGTGGCGCTGAATCTGGCGGCTACCGCTCACCTCCACCATCACCAAGGCTCCCGCGTTGTAGGAGGCATCGTCCGGCGCGGCCAGGGTTTCTTCTCCGGTGACAGCACTCCAACTGCACTCATTGCGCTGGCACGCTAACAGCTTGAACTCAGGCTTGCCGCTGCCAATAAATCCGGTCTTTTTCTGGACTTCTGCTAGGTACAGCACGCTGGTTGATCCTCGATACTTTAGACGTGGAGAAACTTAAATCCTAGGTCTATATCTAGGAAACAGGGGCCAGATCCACGGGAACGGCTGGGGCTCTAATCAAGTATATCCATTCGGCACCAGAGGCGACGGAACACCGGTCAGGAAATGTCTACTAGGGAGAAGGCTAGGGCAGCCATGCTCCTTTTGGGTCGCCTCCGTTCGCCTTGATCTTGTCGAAAGGCTTTCCTCTGCGCTGCCCCGGTTGGAATTCCCCGGTTCGACGGTTCGACCAGATCACACCTCATAGCTCACAGATCAGCCCGAATGTATCTCAAGCAAAATGGCTACTGCCAGATCATCTTCTCTGAGAAGCGTCATACTGAGAAGTCCTGAGGCTCGCGAGCCTCGATGCACCCTATCGGCCCATGTGCATCAAGACGGCATCGGGCTTATACTCTGAAAGAGCCGATTTCCCCGGGCGGCCTCTGACACCCTCCTTCCTCTACATCTTTATCTTGCGTTGGTTGCTGCATGCAGGGCTATCTGTCGGAAATTGATATTCGCAGCATTTTGCAGTTGATTGAGCTGGGACAGCGCACCGGGGAGCTATACCTGGAAAGCTATGGGGCGCATCCCTATAAATATCTGGGGCAGGGGGCTGAGAGTAGGTCCGAGATGGTGGGCAATACCCAATCCTGGCTGGTGTTCTTGGCCAATGGTCGGCTAGTCTATGCGGGCACCACCGATAACAGCCTGGGGCGACTACGGGATCATCTCCATCGCTACGGCATCGATAAATCCCTACCCGACCCCAGCACCATCTCCGCCATCGCCGCACTCAATTCCCTTGAATATGGCACCCTGTGGGCGATGCTCGAACAGCATCTGCTCACCCCAGAACAGGGGCGGGCTATCCTCAGCCATATGGTGCGGGAGACCCTGTTTGACCTGCTGAGTCTGCGCCAGGGATCCTTTGTTTTTCAGCTCAGCTCGGCCCTCAGCCCACAACTGATGACCCACAAGGTGAGTTCTCTGGTAACGGGCATTACCCAGCGAATCCAAACCTGGCATAAGCTCCATCCCCAGATCCAGTCTCCGGATCAATGTCCGCTCTTAGTGGAGGTCGATGCCTTCCGGGACAGCCTTTCGGAGATTGCCTACCAGCGCTTATATCCCTGGTTGGATGGCCAAATCTCCCTACGGCAGATCGCCCGCTACCTGGACCGCGACTTGGTAACGGTGGCCCGTCTGTTGCTGCCTGCCATTCAGCAGGGCTATGTCACCCTGGTGCAGCCCCCAGACCGCCATGGATCCTCGCCATCGGGGGGCAAAACTTGGCCCCAACGGCTCCCGCGCATTGTGTGCGTCGATGACAGCGCCACCATTCGCCAAACCGTAGAACGCATCCTCGACGGCCAGGGCTATGAAGCCACCTCCATTGGCAATCCCCTCAAGGCGTTGGGGCTACTGTTCCAGCTTCAGCCCGATCTCATTCTCTGCGATATCGCCATGCCCGAACTGGATGGCTATGAGCTGTGTGCCATGCTGCGTCACGCCAGTGCCTTTCGCCAAACGCCCATGGTGATGCTGACCGGCAAAGATGGCTTCTTGGATCGGGTGAAGGCGCGGATGGTGGGGGCCAATGACTACCTGACTAAGCCCTTTGGTCCTGGTGAACTGTTGGCCTTGGTGGAAAAATACGTTGGCCCCGGCGATCCAGATCGTCCGCGCCCCGATAAACTCCTAGCCGATGCCCTAGAAGGGGACATAGATTTGGATCTCAGTGGCGTGCCCCCCGTCCGTTAGGCCCACAGAATCCCTAGGATGGCCGATCCAGCCAGAAGGGACTTGGCCTAGGGGCACCTCTAGTTCACCGGCCAAGGATCTGTTTCATAGGTCTGTTTAATAAGTATTTATTGCCGGGGTAAACCAAGTTCATCAAGATTCGCCATACTTTGAACCATTGGCCCCGAGCATGCGGTGGCCTTCGGGTGAGCCAATAGATTTGCGTTGGGGAAATTTGCGTTGGGGCGTTTATGAAGTGGCGAGCGTGGGTACGCTATAAATAGCATCCTCGGTTCATGGGTTAACGTTTTTATCCCCCATGGGGTGTGCATGGATCCGTATCATGAGTACAGTTTTGGTGGTCGAGGATAGCCTGCCGCAGCGAGAAATGATGACCAGCTTGCTACGGGGCGTTGGCCTACAGGTAGACACCGCTGGGGACGGGGTGGAAGCCCTCGAACATTTGCGGGGGCCACTGCCGGATGTGATTGTGCTGGATATTGTGATGCCACGCATGAATGGCTATGAACTGTGCCGCAAGCTGAAGGTGGATCCCTCCACCCAGCATGTTCCCGTGGTGCTTTGTTCCTCGAAGGGGGAAGAATTTGACCGCTATTGGGGCATGAAACAGGGGGCTGATGCCTATATTGCGAAGCCCTTTCAGCCCGCTGAGTTGGTGGGCACCGTCAAGCAACTCAGCGGGGATAGTGACGTATCGAGGCAACACCATGGTTGGCAATCCCGATTTTCTCACCCAGGCCGGACAGGATCAAGATCCGGAAATTCAAGCCCTCGAGAGTCCAGAAGGCGAGTTATTCCTGCGATTTTTTGTCACCAATGACGACGAGTTTGCCCTCCCCGCCACGGGCATCCGCCGCATCATTGAACAGCCCCCAGACCGGATCACCCCCATTCCCAACGTCTCTCACCTGTTGTTGGGTACCCTCAACGAGCAAGGGCGGGTGATTTGGGTGGCCGATTTAGGACAGTTTTTGGGTTACAGTTCCATGCTCAACACCGACCGCCCTGAGATTTCTGTGATCGCGATTGAAGATCAAGGAACTATGTTAGGCTTAGCGGTCAACCGGATTGTGGGCACCCGCTGGCTAAACCCTGACAAAACCCAGGTATCCAGCACCAGCCCCGACACCATGGCTCCTTTTTTGCGAGGAGAATGGGTGTTGCCCGCTGAGGACAATAAAGCCCTGAGATTGTTGGATCATGTGGCGGTCATCCGCTCGGCCCGGTGGGCCACCTAGGCATTAGGTTCCCCGGATAGCTCTTCATTCCTTAGACAAAGGCATTGGCAGGAGAAGGTTATGGCTTCAGGCATTGATTACTCTCAGGCTTATCAAAAAGCCGAGAGGGCCTACATCCAAGGCAACTATCAGGATGCCGCAGCCGCTATCGACGTGCTGGCGGAGGAATACCCGGATGATCCAAGCGTGCTGCTTTTGCGCGGGCACATCTACTGCTACGGACTCCAACAGTATGAGGTGGCTAGCGAGCAGTATAGCAACGTCCTCGCCTGCACCTCCGAGTCGGAGTTTGTGGACTACGCCACCAGTGGCCTAGACTACGTCAGCCAGTTTTTAGGCAGTGCCGGTCCACCCGTCTTTGATCCAGAATCCCTCGATAAAACCTTCTTCGATGGCGGGGAGAACCCCACCTTTGATACCCTCAACCACGATTCCTCCAGTAATGGAGCCAGTCAGTGGGATGAAGATATCAACCTCAATGCGTTCTCTTGGGATACCGATGAAGCCACGGGGATGCTGGGGAACACCCTGCCGGAGGAGATGGCCAACCCCTTTGCCCCCCTAGGGGCCAGTGGCGATACGATCCCCGATGGCCCGAGGGCTAATCCCTTCTCGGAGGCAGGGGCAACGGAGGCCAACCCCTTTGGATTGGGCGACCAGGAACCCTTTGGCCCCACCGACCAGGATTTCACCTTAGAGTCGGATATGGGCACCTTCGCCACGGGCAGCGGATCTGTCTTTGTCAGCTTTGATGACGAGAACGATGTTGAGGAAGCTTGGCCAGCCCTAGCGGACGACGGCAGCGATGATATGACGGTGTTTGCGTCGGATGCGGCCCTGGGGAGAGATCCCCTGGGGGCGGAGGACTTCACGCCGGACACGGTGATCAGCGGCGACAGCTATGGCCGTAATGGATTTGGCACCGCCTCTACCCTGCAACGGGAGGATAGCGCCCCCGCCGCCGCTGATTTCCTTGATGAGTTCAGTGAGTTTGACGACCTCGGCAGTTTGCCAGATTTTGAACTCTCTGACAGTTCTGCGGGCTTTGCCGCGCCCTCAATGGGCGATACTGGGTTTGGTTCCAGCGATGAGATCTCCGACTTTGGCGGCAGCGTCGCCAGTTTTGATGTCATCGGTTCGACGGATCAAACGTCCCTCAGCGACGATGAAATTTTCAGCATTGCCGGGGGCACCGACAGCCTGCCCGCCTTTGCCCAAACCGATGATGCCGAGGTGGAATCGACCCAGGAACAGGATTGGCTCGGGTTCTTAGATAATGCTCCCCTGCCCGCCAAAAACCTGATCATTGCCACGACGGCGGGGGTGGCCTCGGCCCTAGCGGTGGGGGTTGTCAACTTTGCAGCCACCAGTCTCCTGCCGAGCCGCGAAATGCCCAAGGTGGTTCATGCGGCCATGGCCCTAGGATCTGGGATGGCTGGGTTTGGGGCATCCTACGGAGCCGGATACCTATCCCAGCGCCGGATGCGGGCCAGCATTAACGATCTCCAGAACCAGTTCAATGCGGTGATCCACCAGGGCAATCTATCCGCCCGAGCTACGGTGCTCTCGGAGGACGAGTTTGGCCGACTGTCTAGCAGCTTTAACAAAATGGCCCGGGTAGTGCTGACCACCACTAGCGAAGCCCAGCGCAAGGCCAAGGAACAGGAGCAGGCCAAGGAAGACCTACAACGCCA
>JALQST010000216.1 GCA_023264315.1 Nodosilinea sp. BSH.14 | reverse complement strand
TCGCCGATACCTTCGGGCTTGTTGGGTTCTGCTATCGCGCCACCCAACCGATGGAGATGTGTCAGTCCATCAGGAGGGCACCTTTCCCCTGCCGGAATAGAAATCTGCCGGGGAAAACCTGCCTCGATGGATACGTTACGGCTAAAGCCAGTGGGACTTCTGGGATCAGCCAGACCCGATCAACTCTGAAAGAAAAGCGTAGATCTGCCCTCCTTTCAGAATTTGCCGTTTACATAGTGGAAGACCCCGACCATCCCCTGCCCTACGCAAGGGTCAGGCGACCACTCAGGGTCTACTCCCTTGAGGCAAATCTACGCGAGGTAAGGAATCCAGCATGGCAACGCTCAAAGTTGGTATTAACGGTTTTGGCCGCATTGGCCGTCTAGTGTTTCGGAGTGGCTTGAAAAACCCCAACATCGAATTTGTTGGCATCAACGACCTAGTGCCCCCCGAGAACTTAGCCTACCTGCTCAAGTACGACTCCACCCATGGCCGCTTTGACGGCACCGTGGAAGCGGTGGAGGACGGCATTATCGTCGATGGCAAAAAAATCCCCTGTATGGCCGTGCGGAACCCGGCAGAACTGCCCTGGGGCACCCTCGGCGCAGACTACGTGGTGGAATCTACGGGATTATTCACCACCTTCGACACCGCTTCCCAGCACGTCCAGGCCGGGGCCAAGCGGGTGGTGCTGTCGGCCCCGACCAAGGATCCCGACAAAGTCCACACCATGGTGGTGGGCGTGAACCACGAAACCTATGACCCCGCCAAGGACACCATCGTCTCCAATGCGAGCTGTACCACCAACTGTCTGGCCCCCATCACCAAGGTGATTAACGACAACTTTGGCCTGACGGAGGGCTTGATGACCACGGTACACTCCGTCACCGCCACCCAACCCACGGTGGACGGCCCTTCTAAGAAGGACTTCCGGGGCGGTCGGGGGGCGGGGCAAAACATCATCCCCTCCTCCACCGGAGCCGCCAAGGCCGTGACCCTGGTGCTGCCAGAACTGAAGGGCAAACTCACGGGGATGGCCTTCCGGGTGCCCACCCCCAACGTGTCTGTGGTAGACCTCACCTTCAAAACCGAGAAGGCCACCACCTACGAAGACATCTGTGCCGCCATGAAGGCTGCCGCCGAAGGCCCGATGAAGGGCATCCTGGGCTACACCGAAGACGATGTGGTGTCCTCAGACTTCATTACCGATGGCCACTCCAGTACCTTGGATGCCGGAGCTGGCATTGGCCTCAACAGCAACTTCTTCAAGGTCGTTGCCTGGTATGACAACGAGTGGGGCTACTCCATGCGGGTGCTCGACCTGATGACCTACATGGCCCAAAAGGACGGCATCCTCTAATCCCAGTCGGTTGCAACGTCCCCGCCCGCTCGCCTCCCCGCCCCTTCTCCCAACCCTGGGAACAGGGAAGTTAGACGGCGATAAAGCCCCTCTCCCCATTTGGGAGAGGGGTTTGGGGTGAGGGCTCCCCTGCGAAAATTCGCCCTAATGGGCCGGGAAGTACAGCACCGGGTGCCAACTGCGGCGCAGAATGTCGCGGGTGAGGCTGGGGGTAGACCACTTGAGGAAGCCGCCAAGGCCGCTGGCACAGGTGGCAATGGCTCCGATATCATACTGTTCGGCGGTGAGCATAATTTGCTGAATGGGGTCGCCCTCCACCACCGTGGTGTTAACGACTAGCCCCAGGGTGGCGAGGTCTGCCTGAATTTTGTCGCATTCGGCCTGGGCCTGTTCCACGGGATGATCGCCGTGAAACTCGCGGCGAATGTTGTCATCAATCACCCATAGCAGCCGCACCCGCTCCAGCACCGAGTGGGGATTACTCTGCACCTGTTGGTGCACTTTGTTGATCAAGGCTTTACCCATTTCCTGACCATCGTAGGGCAATAGCAAATAGCGGAGCAGGTGGCTGGTGCGCAGTTCCAACTCGGCGGTGGTGTAGGTGGAAATGAGCTGGGGTCGCAGAATCATCAGGGGAACGTGGGTTTTTTCTGCCAACTGCATGGTGGTACTGCCAAACAGCTTTTCCTCTAGCATCGTGCGGGTGGGAGTCCCCAAAAAGATCACATCGGCCTTGCACTGTTTGGCGAGGCGCAGGATGTTGTCACCCACTCGGCCCATTTCCACCTCCACCCGCACCTCCACGTGGTCGGGCACATCCCGTAGCATCTCAGCAATCCGTTGCTTGGGCTTGGCCAGCAGTTCCGGGTCATTGCTGGGAATTTCGCGCTCCGCATCAATGGCCACGTTATGAAAAAACGTGAGAGACTGAAACCCTCCCGCCGCCAAACTAGGCACAAACTGCGCCAGACGATGCATGCCATCGGTAAAGTCTGTACAAATCAGAGCGCGTTGGAACATAGTTGCCTCTTCGTTGCCTCGTCTCAGTGCCAAAGGTCTCAGTGCCAAAGGTCCGAGTGAAAACTGACGAACCTTCTCCAGCCTTCCTATCATGCTGGCAGAGATGGGCCGTTTGTGTCCAGCGCCTGTGCTGGTTCTGCGACTTCGTTCATTCAAGGTTCAGAAGAGGAGGCCCCAACATCCCTAGCCGGATTCTTCAGAACCGGGCGAGAGAGGGAGGTCGCCATCTTCAAGGCAGGTCAGCGGGTCGTCGAGGACACTCCATGAGGACGCTACATTTGCGGATTTGGCCCAATGCCCCACTCGTGCTTTAGAAATTGCTTGTACATGGTTTCGCGCATCATCATTTGCTCGTAGAGCTTGACCAGAAATTGCTGGGCCTGCTCACGGCTCATTTGATTCACCTGGGACTCAAAGGACCGCAGATTAAACTGCTGCTCCAGGGAGAGTTGCATCGGTTCGTTCATGGTTCGACTCCTGAGAGAGAACAACGCTGGGCCACATCAACATCTAAAAAAATGGGCGTGACCCGACGGCAGATACCAGCGTGGCTGGAACTGGGCTGTGAGAGCAACCCATGGCTACTTCTGGCAGACACCTGTCCAGGGACGATCTTTGAATCTTTACGAATTATAACAATCGTTTGACAAAGATTCAGGCTTGACAGGTGAACGATATAGCCAGTAAGCCCTAAACGGACTCAGATGGACTAAATGTTCACAATTTTTAGCAATAATGACTGAGTAAAAATGCTCAGCACGAACCATCCATCGGCGCAGATCCGGCGGGTAGAGATAACGACCTCCCCCCTACAGCCTGGAGGCAGGGACAGGGCGAGGATCGACTGGAAAAGGGAGATGGCCGGAGATTAAAGGTGTTGTTCGAGGAGTTCGACGATGGCCCGCTGTTCCACTGGGGGGGCGCTGGGGAGATCCTGACGGGTATCGGTGATCAGCCAGTCGAGGGCAGCGGCTTTCATGTCGATGGAGGTTCCGCTTTTATCGACGCAGTAGCGACCGAACACCAGCTTATCCACCAGGCGCACACCGGGGCCGATGCGGGAATATTCAAAAATGACGCTTTTGTCCACGATGGCTCCACTGTGGATTTCGCAGTTATTACCAATGGCGCTGGGGCCAAGGATGGTGGCCCCGTCTTCAATGTGGGTCATGCCACCGATGTAGACTGGGCCTTCGATGTGGATTTTGTCCCAGTTAGCCTTCACATTCAGTCCCGCATAGACCCCGGGACGAATTTCCTGGCCGGGAATATCCACCAGGTTCACCACCCCGGTGAGGACGTCCTGGATGGCGCGCCAATAGTCGGGCACCTTCCCGATGTCTACCCATTGAAAGTCCATGGGGATGCCGTAAAACGGGGCATTGTTGGCCACCAAGCGGGGCATGAGGTCGCCGCCGATGTCGAAGGGGACGCCCGCCGGAATGTAGTCGAATACAGCGGGCTCGAAAATGTAGATCCCGGTGTTGATTTCGGTGCTGAGGGCGTCTTCGACGGCGGGCTTTTCCTGGAAAGATTTGACCCGGCCCGTGTCGTCCGTGACCACCACACCATAGCTGGGCACCTGTTTGAGGGGCACGGTTTTGGTGATGATAGTGGCGATGGATCCCTTCTCCCGGTGGCGGCGGAGAGCCTCCGTCAGGTCAAGGTTAATCAGGGCATCGCCGCAGAGCACCACAAAGGTGTCGTCAAAAAATGGATAAAAATCCTGGATTTTGCGCATCCCCCCCGCCGAGCCAATGGCCTCCCCCACCAGTTGGCCGTCTTCCTCAATCCGGCCCTCAAAGGAATAGGCAATTTCCACCCCAAACCGCTGGCCATCTCGGAAGTAGCCCTCAATTTCGTTAGCGAGGTGACTCACGTTGACCATGATTTGGTTGAACCCGTGCTGCCGCAATAGTTCTAGCAGGAATTCCATCACGGGCTTTTGCATGATCGGAATCATGGGCTTGGGAATGGTATAGGTGATGGGGCGTACCCGAGTTCCCTTGCCAGCCGCTAGAATCATTGCCTTCATAACTACCATCCTTATCACTACAAGAGGGCCAAACTCAGGGCAATCAAGCCAGGTGGTGGTCTCCTGAGTCTAGAGTGCCGACCGACTCGGCGTAAATCCGTGGTGAACGTCTTGCTCTTTTAGGGTCGCCCTAGGGCGTGTCATCCAATCAGCTCAAACCCGCCTTTTTCTGTCAACAAGGGGCTTAAGCCCCTTGCCCGGGTAACCAGAGTGTCGAGGAATCGTTAATTTCATCCGATTGATGACACGCCCTAGTCGGGCAGGATGGCGGGATCCAGGCCGAGGGCTTCGATGCTTTCTTCGGCGCTGAGGGGAGACCGGTTGAGGTTGCGCACCTTGAGATCTTGGTAAAACATCTGCTGGGATAGCTCAACCTTAGACTGGGCCGAGAGAAACAGCAGCCCCCAAAAAACCCCAACCCGCTCGTGGGTGGCGGCTTCGGCCTCGGTCTCGAAGGCATGGGCCGATTTCAGGGCCTCCGGCTGGAAGTGGGGCCATGCCTGAAGCAGTTGATCAAACTCTAGCCAGCAGGGATGATCGGCCTCAACGCTGTCCCAGTAGGCATCGAGGAATTGCTCTAGGGCAGCGGCAATTTCCGAGAGATTTTCCTGGTGGGCCAGTTGGGCAATGGCCCGTACCGCCTGCCGCTTAGCCTGGGGTTTGGCCCGTCGCATCCGGCTGCGGGGCTGATGGTCGGCCATCACCTCAGCCATGGTTTCCAACTGTTGGATCAGCTCATCCAGGGTAACTCGGCGGCGTTTGGGGGGCACCGCCACCGCCCGCCGATGCAGATGACGCTCCAGGTTGCGGGGCAGGGGCACGGTGGCAAGATCGTCCTCCGACCAAAACAGATCCTCCTCGGATTCCTCGGGTTCGGCGGTATCGTTGCGCACCATGGCGTCCGCCTTCAGCAGCACCAGCATCGAGGCGTAGAGAAAGGCTTGACCCGATTCGGCCAGATTGGCCTCGTAGGGGGTACGGCCTTTCTGGGCCAGGGATTCCGCCTGGTCGCGCAGGCTGCTGAGAAACCGATCCATCACGTCGATCACCTTCACGTCCCAGGGGTCGATTTCGCCCCGTTCGGCCAAATCGATCAAAAAGGCAATGGCCGTCTGGGCCAGGGAGGAAACAGCCATAGGAACTAGCTTTGGGCTTCGGGTTGGGTGGCGGAGGCGGGCAGCAGGAGGCTCTGTTCCTCCAGTTCCACCCGGTAGCGCTCCACATCCTGCTCCAGTTCTTGAATGCGTAGCTCCCGCTGTTTCACCTGCGGACTGACCGCCACATAACTCTGAACCTGAGCCCACACGCTAAACACCCAGGCCAGCACAGCCCCGATCCCCATAGCAATCATGAGCTCAATACAGAGGGGGGCTTCCACGTCTAGGCCCTTCGCGATGTGGATCAGGACGGGCTCAGTGTTTTCAATGCCAAACAGCACGAGGGCCAGGGCAATCACAAAGATAACGACGAAG
>JALQST010000215.1 GCA_023264315.1 Nodosilinea sp. BSH.14 | reverse complement strand
CAGGAGCAGCGCGTTTAGCGCGTTTCCCTCAGGCGCTTTATCAATATAGCGAAATGAACCAGGGGTGTCAACACCTTGGGCGAAAAAACTTTTGAACCCCTCAAACGCTTGCCCAGCAAGGGATCTACTCCTTTATGGCGCGTTCCTAGAGCAAAATCATTCAAACAAATCTAAGAATTTTTCCGGCGGAACGTGCCTTCCCTAGGCGGTGGTCTTGTTCCCTAGCCAACGCGAGCCCTTGATCATCGGGGCCTCCTGGACGTTAGGATAACGGCCCATTCACGATTGAGGTGGGGCTATGACTGCCGGGAAAGCCCCGCTAGGGCTAGGGTAAGCGCTACCAAAGGAGCGGTGACAGCCCGGAGCACCGTTGGCCCTAGGGAAACGGGTTGAAAGTTAGCCGCGAGGGCGGATTCAATCTCGGCTTTCGCCCAGCCGCCCTCCGGCCCCGTGACGATCACCGTGTGCTGCTGGGGATCAGCGGATTGGGCCACGGACAGGAGCGATGGAGAATCTCCACGGGCGAGGCAGATCCAGCGCTGGGGTGGGAGGTCTTGTCGCAGGTAGTCGGCCCAGGTCATCGGCTGGGCCAGTAAGGGGAGTTGAGGCCGTTCGCACTGTTCTGTGGCCTCGGCAGCGATGCGCTGCCAGCGTTCTAGTTTTTTGTCCTTAGGCTGGTGTAGGGTGCGCTGGGTAATCAGCGGTTGCAGGCCGGAGACGCCGATCTCGGTAGTTTGGCGTACTACATCATCGAACCCGCTGCCCTTGGGAAGGGCAATCGCCAGCGTCACCTTAGGTAAACCCGTGGGCACGGCGTCTAAGGGCTCTAGGTGGGCTAGGCCAAGCCTCTCTTCTAGGGTTGCCACCCACTGCTGCCCCTGACCATCCAGAACCATAAACCTATCCCCCGCCACCAGCCGCAGCACTCGATAGAGGTAGTGCTGCTGGTCAGTCGCGAGGGACAGGTGAGAACCCTGAATTTGGTCAGGCTGAATAATAAGGCGCTGCATAGCTCTGTAGGCGGGGTGAACTGGAGGAGAAACCAAGGTCAACCGTATGGGGTGGGACTTACCTATCACGCCACCCCGCCTACGACGGAGCGCTTAATCGGCGGGGACGAGTTCCACGTTGACTTCGTTGACGGGGCGACGGCGTAGCTCCAGGGATTCGGTGCGGGGCAGGAGGTCAAAGATGTCTCGCATGACGTCGTCGATGGCCTCGTAGCTGACGTTGCCGATTTCGTTGAGGCGCAGCTTACCCTCGGCGTCAAAAACCAGGGTCTGGGGGACAGCGTTTTGGAAATAGTAGCCCGGTTCGTTGGGGCTGTATGCCGCCTTGACCGGAATGGCATCGGCCATGACGGGGATAAAGTTGGCCACTCGACCATAGGGAGCTTGCAGTTGGGAGATGGTGGAGGAGAACCGTTTGCAGTCGCTGCTGTCGTCCACGTAAATCACGACGATGGCGGGCTTGTTGTACTTTAGGGACTGCTCTAGGGTAACTTTGGGTGGCACAAGGGATCCATTCCCGGCATAGAGAGCGAAGATATTGCCGTCATAGTTGTCATCCATGAGGCCAGCCTGGGCAGCCGGGGGCAACCCCAACCACAGGAGTGCCACTAGGCCGATGATGACCAGTCCTTGCCGAATCTTCCAGCCCCAGACTCCTCGTTGCTGCTTGGGTTGATGCGTCCAGTTTGTCCCCAGGCCACCGAACCACTGTTTAATCACCCTCATCTACTCCTTAATATGTTTTGACGTTTGTCTGGTTGTGGTTATCTTTTGCGGTCATCTTTTCGTGTTCTCTATACTATTAGGCCATAGAAGGGGAAGGGCTCAGCGCTACTCCGGGCCAAATTCTTGGGTAATGGCGCTCATTTCGTCGGCGTTGGCAAGGTAGCGGTTGGTCGCCGTCCACGTCACCACTTGATAGTAGTGGTCGCCTATTTCGATGGTGGTGTGGAGATAGGCCACGGATTGCCCTCGTAGATCGGCCTGGAGGGCATACTGCACGGCAGGATAGCGGTTCACCTGGCTCACCCCCGTACGGGACTGGGCGCTGGTCACTTGGTCAAACCCTAGCTTCATCATCTGTAGATATTGGCTAGACTGCTGCTCCAACGTCCCCGGGGTCACACCGGTTTTGCTTTCGCCCAGCACCACCAGGAAGATGGCCTGCCCTGGATGGTAGGCTTGCAGGTCGGAACTGGGGTGGAAGGTTTGGGTGGGAACGGGTTGCCAGCCCCGCCGCAATCGCAGACCCACAGGCAGGGTGCGGCTAATCAGTCGGCTGCCCCGCACCGAACGGCTGACATATTGGTTGCCATAGTCATTTTGGAGGTTGGGATCTGATCCCGCGATGCCCAGGGTTTGACACCCTGACAGCAGCAGCCCCAGTCCCAGCCCAATTAGCCCGGATCGGTAACGGTTGATCGATGGACAAAGGGAATGGTGGATCCACCCGCTGCCCCTTTTTCCCGTCACCGTTGGGGGGCAATTGCGGTTCTGGGATTGCCCCACCCTCAACCCCCACCGATTCCCCAAACCCTCATGTGCCATTGCATCTGTCCTTCCATGTCCATGTCGTTTTAAGGGTATAGCACCCCTCCATGGTTGCAACAGACAGCGGTGATCGGCGGATATCAGGGCAGCGTTCCCGATGCGGAAGGGGTATGATGAAGTGTTTGTCCCCTTACTTGACGACCTAAACCCATGCTGCGAGCCGGAATTGTGGGCCTTCCCAACGTTGGAAAATCGACCCTCTTCAATGCCGTGGTTGCCAACGCCAAGGCCCAAGCCGCCAACTTTCCCTTCTGCACCATCGAGCCCAACGTGGGGGTCGTGGCGGTGCCCGATTCTCGACTCCAGGTGTTGGCGGCTGTCTCCAGTTCCGTTGATGTGGTGCCGGCACGGGTGGAATTTGTAGACATTGCCGGTTTGGTGAAAGGGGCCAGCCAAGGGGAGGGGCTGGGCAACCAGTTTTTGGCCAACATTCGCGAGGTGGACGCCATCGTTCATGTGGTGCGCTGCTTTGAGGACGACGACATTATCCATGTGTCCGGTTCCGTCGATCCGGTACGGGATATGGAGGTGATTAACCTCGAACTGGCTCTGGCGGATTTGGCCCAGATCGAACGCCGCATCGACCGAGTTCGCAAACTGGCTCGTACCGATAAAGAGGCCCAAGCTGAGCTTGCCATCCTGGAGAAAATTCTGCCCGTCCTCAACGAAGGCAAAACCGCCCGCCAGGTGGAACTGGACGAAGAGGCCGAAGCCATTATCCAGCCCCTAGGTCTGCTCACGCGAAAACCCGTCATCTACGCTACCAACGTTTCCGAAGACGACCTCGCGAGCGGCAATGCCTGGGTAGACCAGGTGCGCCAGGTCGCCGCCCAAGAAGGAGCCCAAGTGGTGGTGATCTCGGCCCAGGTGGAATCGGAACTGATCGACCTTAATGATGAAGAACGGCGGGACTTTTTAGATGCCCTGGGCGTCACCGAGGGGGGGCTGATGACCCTGATTCGAGCCACCTACGCCCTGCTGGGCCTGCGCACCTACTTCACCACAGGCCCCAAGGAAACCCGCGCCTGGACAATCAAAGCCGGAATGTTGGCACCCCAGGCCGCTGGCGTCATTCACACCGACTTTGAGCGCGGCTTCATTCGGGCGGAAACCGTAGCCTATCAAGATTTGGTGGATAACGGCTCGATGACCGCCGCCAAGGAAAAGGGCCTCGTCCGCAGCGAGGGCAAAGACTACGTCGTCCAGGAAGGCGACGTGATGCTGTTCCGGTTCAACGTGTAGCGTTCGGGTGAATTGTTAAGTGCCGGGTTAACCAGGGAGAATGAAATGAGAATTTGGGCTTAAAATTTGGGCCACAGGGCTTCAACCTTGAGGCTCTACCCTTGGCCCTAAGCTGGCCCTTCCGTTTTCGTTTCCCTCTCTGGTGGCCTAACGCGGTGGCTTCACGGTTCTCTCTTCCCCCTCAACTGGCCTCAGCCCTGCGACGGCTGGAGGATATCCCCCTCTGGGTGCTACTGTCCCTGGTGTTGAATGGGCTGCTGTTTATCACGGTGCTTGTGCTGTTTCGGCAGGCCCATCGTCCGGCCCATGGCGTCCTATCCACCGCCAATGCCTTTGCCGCCGATGGCTCGCCCACCCCTGTGACCCCGCCCACCCTAGGGGATCGCCGTACCCTGGACTATCAACAGTGGGTGGCCCTACTGGAAACTGAAGCCGTCGCCGCCGCCCAAACCGATCTGCCCCGCCAAACCCTGCTGCTGGGGGATTCCATTTCCCTTTGGTTCCCCGCCGCCCTGCTGCCGGGACGCAGAACCTGGCTCAACCAGGCCATTTCTGGAGAAAACTCCAGCGGTCTGCTCAACCGCCTCCCCCTGCTGAACCAAAATGAGGTGGAATCGGCCTTCATCATGATTGGCATCAACGATCTGATTTGGGGTCGCTCCGAAACCGATCTCACCAATAACCTGCGGGCCATCATCCGCTACCTCCAAGCCCAGCACCCCCAAGCCCAAATTGTGGTGCAATCGATCTTGCCCCACAGCGGCCCCGCCGCCACCTGGGAAGGTCGAGATCGCCTCCTCGCCCTCCCCCTCGAACGCATCGTAGCCGTGAATGCCCAATTCAAACAAATCGCGGCAGAAACAGGGGTGGACTACCTCGATCTCTACCCCCTCTTCGTCAACGGCGAAGGTTTTCTCCGCGCCGACCTCACCACCGACGGACTCCACCTCAACGCCAATGGCTACCTGGTATGGCGCAGCGCCCTCGCCCTCTATAACGAAACCGACTATGGCCGCTAGGGAAGCCGAAGCCACTCGACCAGAGCCCCTTGACAGCAGATGGGGTGCGTGGAGGGGATGACAACAACTTTGAGTTTTTCTACATGATTTCCAGCCACGAAACGATTGGGCTTTGCCTTGCGGTAATCGAAGCGATATTCCGGCTGCAAATCATCGTCAGAGAGAGGTATGGGGTTAGAAAGTATTTCGTCCATAATCATCAAAGTTTTCGGCAAAAGTTAACGAGTATTAAAAATCATTTTCTGCTAGTCCAGCATCCTTTATCAATTTTCTCAAAAGACCTATAGGCAAGTCTCGGCTGCCATGAACTGGAATAGACAAGATGCAGTCAACCCCCTTTTTTGTATAAATGTGATGACTGCCAGTTACCCGCTTCAAAACCCAGCCGTGGCGTTCAAGAATTTTACAGAAGGCTTTGCCCGATACGGCTTTCATAGGGACAGTTCAACAAGCTGTTTTTCAGGTTCAATATCATCTTGCTGACTAGCAACATCTAACCAGCCTTGGATTGCCTCTTCCAACATTTCTAGGAGATGGTCGTAGCTTTCTCCCCAAGTATGGCATCCCGGCAAAGCGGGTACAGAGCCACACCAAACACCATCTTCTTGCCAAATCACAGCTTTGATTTTCATAAATTAGCTATCCCAAATCAAGTATCAATAAGACTATCTTGATGCGCGAATACGTCTTAATCCAGCCACGCTATTTAATCGGTAATACTCAGTGAGTTTTCCTACAGCATACCGATGCTGTGCCTTGATAGATTCTAACCCCCACTCAGAATTGGTTAGAAAAACATGATTTGTATATGGCCTGGATTCATAGTTTCCCTTATACCTTGAAAGCTTTGTTGGAAAGTCTGCATTGCTAAGAGAACTATTTTTCTTCCGATCAAGAAGAACTAAATTACCTAATCTATGAACCCAAGTGAGGATTTCTTGGTCTACATCTCCTTTGTCAGATGGATTTCTAGGGAAGATATGTTCTAGAGTTGA
This sequence comes from Nodosilinea sp. BSH.14, assembly GCA_023264315.1. Taxonomy (GTDB): domain Bacteria; phylum Cyanobacteriota; class Cyanobacteriia; order Phormidesmidales; family Phormidesmidaceae; genus Nodosilinea. The sequence goes on along the minus strand of JALQST010000215.1, from coordinate 72 downwards.
TGCTGCTCTATTAAATCCTAGCCTAGTCTGTTGATTACAATGTAAGAAATCAAGTTTTAGGAGCAAATATCT
>JALQST010000214.1 GCA_023264315.1 Nodosilinea sp. BSH.14 | reverse complement strand
AATGATAAAGCAAGTCAATCCACAGAAAATTTTGAAAATCACTGGGAAACCCCTGAATTTCCAGAGAATCACCTCCCCAGCGACACCCCGCTCCTAGATATCCTCGCTACGGCCTCGCCCGGTCGCTCCAGCGCCCCACAACGAACCCAATGGCAAGCCCTTGACCTCCTCCAGCGGATAGGGTTTCGGGTGAACCCAAATCGCCAGTTGTGCCCATCGGAAACAGAAGTACAGGCCTATTATGACCGCTGGGCCACGGAGCGATCCACCCTGCCCTACATGACCGATGGCGTGGTGGTGAAGATCAACGACATGGCCCTACAGGGGCGACTGGGCTTTACCCAAAAGTTCCCTCGCTGGGCCGTGGCCCTGAAGTATCCCGCCGAGGAAGTGCCCACGGTGCTGGAATCCGTCAGCTTCCAGGTGGGCCGCACTGGGGCGGTGACTCCGGTGGCGGAACTGCGTCCCGTCGCCTTGGCGGGAACCACCGTCGCCAGGGCCACCCTCCACAACGCCGAGCGGCTGGCGGAACTGGGCATTCACCATGGCGACACAGTGATCGTCCGCAAGGCCGGGGAAATTATCCCGGAGGTGGTGCGAGTGTTGGCGGAACTGCGTCCGGCCACAGCCCCCCCCGTCACCATGCCCACCCACTGCCCCGAATGCGGCTCTGAACTGGTGAAGCCCGACGAGGAAGCGGTCACCCGCTGCATCAATAGCGCCTGTCCGGCCATTGTGCAGGGGGCCATCATCCACTGGGCGCGGCGCGATGCCCTGGATATCGAGGGGTTGGGGGAAAAGTGGGTGAAGCAATTTGTGGAACGGGGGCTGGTGCAATCCGTCGCCGACCTCTATGACCTGACCGTGGACAAGCTACTGCCCCTCGACCGCATGGGGCCGCAACTGGCGGAAAAATTGGTCAACGCCATCGCCGCGTCTAAGGCTCGCCCCTGGTCGGCGGTGCTGTACGGGCTAGGGATTCGCCATGTGGGCACCGTCAACGCCAAAACCCTGACCCAGGCGTTTCCTTCCGTAGATGCCCTCGCCGTCGCTGATCCAGAGACCATCTCCGCCGTCCACACCATCGGCCCAGAGATCGCCCAGTCCGTGGCGGATTGGTTCCATCTGCCCGCTAACCAAGTGTTGATCGAACGCCTGCAACGGGCCAGACTTCAGCTTGCCGCCGAGGAGAACGCTACGGAATCCGCCCCAGGACGCCTCACAGGCAAAACCTGCGTCCTCACCGGAACCCTGCCCAGCCTCAGCCGAACCGAAGCCGCCGCCAAAATTGAGGCCGCTGGCGGTAAAGTCACCAGCAGCGTCAGCAAGGCTACGGATTACATCGTTGCCGGGGAAAAGGCTGGATCGAAGCTGGAGAAAGCCGACAAACTGGGGATTACCGTTCTGTCTGAAGCCGATCTGCTAGCCTTGATCGAACCCCTACCTCAGGCCTAGCTCATCTGGCATGATCGCTTCACCAGGTTATGGGCGTTCCAGGGATAGCAAAGGATAAAAATGACCCACTGGCCCTTGACCTTGACCGATGGAGAGGCCATGGTGCAGGGCATGGGTTACGTACTGCTTAGCGGATGTCACCGCCCCTAGGGGAGACTGCCCTAGGGCCAGGTTAGCCGCAATGGCGGCGGAGAGGGTGCAGCCCGTACCGTGGGTATTGGGGGTATGCACAATTTCTGTGGTGAGGATCTCTAGGGTTTCGCCATCGAACCAGACATCGGTTCCCTTCAGGTCAGCGGCCATACCTCCCCCCTTCACCAGCACCGCCTGGGGGCCAAGGCGATAGAGGTGGCGGGCAGCAGCCTCCATATCTTCTAGGGTAGACAGCGTCCGACCCGTCAGCAGTTCCGCTTCATAGCGGTTAGGAGTAACAATCGCCGCTTGAGGGATGAGACCTTCGGTGAGCATAGCCACGGCAGCGTCGTCAATCAGTTGCGATCCGGCCCGAGAAACCATCACCGGATCCACCACCACCGGCACCCTGGCAGGCAGGTGGGCCACCCGCTCAATCACGGCCTCAATAATGCCCTGATTAAGCAACATTCCCGTCTTCACCGCGTGCACGGGGATATCACTGATCACAGCCTCCATCTGAGCCACGACAGACTCAGGGGAAAGGGCATCCACCCGGGTCACGCCTAGGGTATTTTGAGCCGTCACGCAGGTCAACACGCTCGTGCCATGTACCCGATGAAAGGCAAAGGTACGCAGATCAGCCTGGATGCCTGCCCCGCCGCCGCTATCAGAACCAGCAATGGTAAGGGCCACCGGGTAAGCAGAAGACACAGTCATAACGCTACGGGGTGAGAAGCCTCACAGGGGTGTGAAGGGTAAGATGAGTCACTAGCGATTATTCGGACGCCGCCGCTGGAGAAACTCGGGAATATCAAGGCCAGCACCAAGACCGCCGCCGCCAGGGGTGGGCGGTGGTGGTGGCGGCGTCAGATTTCGCTTGAAGGGCGTCACCCGTTCAGCCTCGGCCACAGGCTGCACCCCAGGCCGGGTGTTAAAACCCGTGGCAATGACGGTAATTCTGACTTCCCCTTGCAGGCGCTCGTCGATGACCGCACCAAAAATGATGTTGGCGTTGGGATCCACCCCTTCATAGATGATTTCGGCGGCGGCGTTGACTTCATGGAGGGTGAGATCGGATCCACCCGTAACGTTGAAGACCGCCCCAGAAGCTCCGTCAATGGAGGCTTCCAAGAGGGGGGAGGAGATGGCGGCGATGGCCGCTTCCCGGGCCCGAGATTTGCCCGACCCTACGCCAATCCCCATCAACGCTGTGCCGGCATCGGCCATGACGGCCCGCACGTCGGCAAAGTCGACATTCACGAGGCCGGGGATCATAATGATGTCAGAAATGCCCTGCACCCCTTGGCGCAGAATGTCATCGGCGGTGCGGAAGGCTTCCTGAACCGGGGTTTGCTCGGAAATCACCGATAGCAGCTTGTCGTTGGGGATGACGATGAGGGTATCGACCCGACCCTGGAGGGCGGCAATCCCCTCGTCTGCCTGGGACATGCGCCGCCGTCCTTCAAAGGTGAAGGGCCGCGTGACCACCCCAATGGTGAGGGCTCCCGCTTCCTTGGCAATTTCGGCCACAATGGGAGCGGCTCCAGTGCCCGTGCCACCGCCCATCCCAGCGGTGATAAACACAAGGTCAGACTCGTCTAGGGCAGCAGCAATATCTTCCCGTGATTCCTCAGCCGCCTTTTGGCCGATGGCTGGATTTCCCCCAGCCCCCAATCCACGAGTTAATTTTTGGCCGATGTGCAGCGTGTTGGACACCGCTGCATTTTCCAGGGCTTGGGCGTCGGTGTTGACCGACCAAAATTCAATTCCCGTCAGGCCGCTGTGCACCATGCGGTTGACGGCATTACAGCCACCGCCGCCCACCCCAATTACCTTGATGCGGGCAATACTGCTGGGCAATGCGGTGTTGTGATTTAGCGTCTCTCCGGGCATAGCGGTAGCATCGTTGGGTTGACTAGGCTGGCGTCCATTCGGGTTGAGGGTGGATCGAGGGCTATCGGCAGAATCATCAACTGAGTGGCCATTGCTGGCAAGGCGATACCTGCCGCCGGGGAAATCGCCAGAACTTGGGAGCTCAAAAGTCATGGGCAATTCTGAGTTAGGAATACAGCTTTTCAAATGGCCTTGAGCGTTACCCTAGCTACCCTGGACTGATTCTAGATAACTATAGATTACCTCAGTTAAAAAAAAACAAGCGAAATCCTAGCATACCGTTCTTAACCCAACTTCTAAAGAAAGTCAAACATAACCTCCTTCCCAGCGCTCTGCCCTCGTGGTCATGAAATAGGACAAAAACAGACCTTTGTACGACACCGAAACCCGTTGGAGGAGCCTGAGCAGATTCGTTTCGTCGCCGAGGAAGGTCAGGCTCGTTTTCGGTTCCTAATCCGCTGCGGGCTCCGACCGTTCAGTAAGGGACAGGGACGGGCGAGCAGGGTTCGTGAGGTCAATGTGGGCCACCTCCGAGGAGCCAACTTGATCGGGGAGACGGCGCATTTGGTCAAGGGTGGCTAACTGACGGTTTAGATCGGGGCTGTAGGCACCGAGGTAAACCACCCCCAGATCGGTCTGGAGCACGAGATTGCTGGGATCGTGCCAGTCGAGTTCCTGGATGGCAACGGGGCTAGATCGTAGGGTGGCGTAGATTTGGGGCCAGTAGCGCTGGTACTGAGGCTGAAGACCACGGAGGCGCAGGGTGGGCAAGTGGGCATCATTCGCGGTCAACAGTCCAAAGCTGGATTTCGGCATCCAGGCCCCCTGGGCGTCGATCAGACCGGCCTCCAGGTAGGGCGTGTCCTCTCCTTCACCACCCTCCGCCACAGGTAAGACCACCGCCACGGGTACCCGTTCCCGCACCTGCACCTGCAGGCGAGGAGGCAATACTTGCCGACTAACTTTGGCCTCCAGAATGGGGGCGCGTTGCTGGAGTTGCTGAGCAATATCCTCGGGCTCCACCGTCAAGATCGACTGGGGATAGGTGAGGGGCACCAAGGCTTGCAGAGCCTCGTCACTGAGCCGTTCGTTACCACTTACCTGAATTTGGCGAGGATGTTGAATCATCCAGATAGGCCGGGTGATTCCCCAGAAAGCCGCCCCCGTGATCCCCGCCATAGCCACCCAACGCCAGAGCAATTGCCCCAGGGACAAGCGACGGCGACGGCGTAGAGTTTTACGGCGGGCCTGAAGTTGATCGCGGGACACAAAGGGAAGGTCGGACATGTCAGCCATAACAGCCTCGGCAGCGTCTCAGAGCCTTTAAGATGATGCCGATTTTAGCGCCTGTAGGGATTCCTGCAAGGCTTTTTTCCACTGTTGGGCCATGGGAAACTCAATAAATGGAATGCGATGGGAACCGTTCCCAGGGGCTGTAAGCACCAGATCAATTCGCTGGCCTCGTTTCACATAGATACCAGCTGACACGGGAGCCCCATTGACCTGTAGCGTAATCTCGTCCACCTCGGTGAGGGCTAAACTGGTTAGGTCTACGGGGCCTTGCCGGGTGGGCTTACCCCAAGTCAGAGTGTGCCCTCGTTGGGCCAGGACAGCCCGAATATCGTACTTGCTGCGGTCGGATCCGGCAGCCCAGGCTTCGTAGGCCTGCACCTTCTGGTACTCATTCGAGCCCGCCCAAGCCAGCCAGAGGAAGGTACCCAGCAGCGGCAACCAGGTTAAGGCATGTTCCATCGGTTTACTCCAATCGGTTTACCATCGTCGCTGTCTCGGATGGTCTTTCCACGATTGTAAAGTCTTGCAACATCCCTTCACCGAAATCCACAACCCCATGGAAAAGTAAGCCTAGCGGTCGTGCCCTGGTAGCCCAGCGGACTAGGGATAGACGGCCTCAATAGCATGGGCCGATTACCCCAGGGTGATCCTGGCCCCTTACCTTGGTTCTGTTCTGGAGGTTATTCCTGTGGCATTTCTCCCTGTTCTCGCGGCTGTTCCCACCACCCTCACCTGGAGCCCCAAGGTGGCGGCAGTCATGATCCTGTGCAACATTCTAGCGATCGCCATTGGCAAGTTCACCATTAAATACCCGAGCGTGGGGCCAGCCATGCCGTCTTCCAACCTATTCGGCGGGTTTGGGGTAGGGGCTGTGCTGGGTACCACCAGCTTTGGTCACTTGCTAGGCGCGGGCGTCATCCTGGGCTTAGCCAACCTCGGAGCGCTCTAATAACTTAGGGCGATGCGAAGATCAGCCTAAGCTATCACCATCGTCCATCAATTGATTATCCCAAAACAGACCTTTCCGACCCTAGGATTTCCCCCACCTGAGGTCAGAAGGGTCTGTTTTTAGGATCATTAATCACGTATTTCCCCCATCACTTTTCTCCTATTTGCTACTCCTA
>JALQST010000213.1 GCA_023264315.1 Nodosilinea sp. BSH.14 | reverse complement strand
CCACAAAGTTGTGGTTGTCTTCCACCTCAATGTCGTAAACTGCCTCAACCCCAGCGGGGCGGACAGATACGACTGTCTCTAAATTTGTAATCCATGGCTGGGATTGAGAATTGTTGTAGGTCGGCCAACAACTTGCGGGTTGGCTTCGCTCCCAGGGAGATGTAGGAGTACTGCTTGGCGTTACGGGTTCTTGTGTAGGAGCGTGCCGTGGCGACATATCCCAGCCCAGTAAGCCAGTCTGCAATGAGGTGGTTTTCTTCGATGGAATAGCCCTCGGTGTGAAACTGGATTCGGGGGCTACCTTGAGGGCTAAGGCTGAGGGATCCATCGTCCAGGTACCACCAGGCCAAACCTTCTGGGGTAACGCAGGATAGCCAGTCTTGGGTGATAGTTTTGTTCCCACTGGCTCCTCTGACCCGATGGAAGACTTCGACCAAGTCGGGATGGCAGGCTGTGCGACCACAAATGGAGGTTTTGCCGTATCCCGCATTCGCTGCGGTGTAGCACTGGGTTCGCAAGCAGGAGAGCCTAGTGGCTTTGTATTCCATCCAGGCTTGTTGTTGCTGACCGTGTGTCCAAACCAGGCGGGGAAAGCGGCTGTGGGAATTGGGGTAGACAATGGATCCGTCGCCCAGGAGGGTGCCGTAGACAAGCCCCAAAACTTCGGTCGAGAGGCGTTCCGATTGACTGACGATTTGATCCGTTCGCTTCTCCCAAAGACCATGAGATTTTTTGTAGGGATGCCGTTTCCAATAGGACTGGATACTCTTGACACCTCTCCCCTTTTGGAGAAGGAACGCTGGGATGTCGAGCCGTTCACCGCAGCCGCATTGACAGAGGGGACGCAATGGTTCGGCTTGTTCAGCCATACGCTCAGCGCTATAGGACTTTTGGCCGTAGGTGTTGCCCTTAAATTGGTGTCCCCGAACAAAGCGGCGCGGTCGGCGGTCGGTGCCAACGGCGGGGATGCGGGTGCCGCATCCACAGGCGCAGGGGATAAGATCCGGTGCCCTGCTTGAAGTTCTCCGGCGGCTATCCATCCTTCCGTTGTCCTAATCAAATGATTTGCAGTACATCGAATCTGACGATGGGTGGTCTGAATCTCAATAATGGGACGAACCCCTTGGTCTAGCCAGCGCACCGCCCGCTTAAATTCCCAGCGTTGAGCTGCTTCGTTGTAGCTGAGTACCTGCTTTCCCTCGATGGCGGGGTCATCAATCCGCATGGGGCCGTTGGCGGTGAGGACGAGGGCATCTCCGGTTAGGCACTCGTCAATCACGTAAACCTTGTACCGACACTGCACTGGGGCAAACTGGGCGCGTTCGATCAGTTCCCGGATGTTGTCTACTCCGGTGTTGCTGGCGGCGTCGATTTCAATGAAATCCAGCGCCGAACCGTTAGTGATGGAGCGACAGGTTTCGCAGGTGCCGCAGGGTTCGGGGGTTGGGTGGTCTTGGGCAATGCAGTTGAGGGATTTGGCCAAAATCCGGGCGCTGGAGGTTTTGCCCGTGCCCCTGGGGCCGCAGAACAGGTAGGCCGGCGCAATCCGCCGCTGGTTGAGGGCGTTGGTTAGCGTGGTGGCAATGGCGTTTTGACCCACCAGTTGGTTAAACCGCTGGGGCCGATACTTGTGGTGCAGGGGTTCGTAGGCCATAGCATTAAAGATACCCTGCTCCTTCCCCCTTGGGCCAAGCCGAGTAGGGACGAGCGGAGGAACGGGCTAGTCGTTGTTGTGCCAGTGTTCTGGAAAATCTACCACCAGGGTTTCCATATCTTCGGCGCGGAAACCCTGGGGATTGGGGTTCTGGCGACGACCCCTAGACTTCTGGAGTCGGGCCTGGGCCTGCTTCGCCAACACTCTGACCTGCTCCACGGCTACGAAAATTTCCTGTTTCTGCCGTTGTTCGGGCGGCGGTTTAATGGCCGTGGTTGTGGGATAGCGAGGTCGCTGGGTCGGCGCTGAGACCGTTTCACTGGGAACGTTCTGGTGCGGGATATAGCCCTGGAAATAGGCAATGGCTAAGCGCCGAAATAGGATCTTCAAATGGTCGGGCAGAGATCGCTCCACCTGGTCGGGTTTTTCCACGAGGTCAACCAGTTGACCCATGGCGTGGGCAATTAGGGTATTATCCTGACGGCTGGTGGGATATTGATCCCTGAGATCCAACCAGCAGGCTTCAAAGGCCTCAAGCTCGCGTAACAGCATAGGCTCATCCGGGCAGCGACAGGGGATTTAGACAGCGTTGCAGTAGAACAAATGCACCTTACCCATGACCTGAGCGATGGATGCTGGAGGAGAAATGGGGGTCTTATGTTTAATGTGCCCTAAAAACAGAGGGATACCACAGGGGCTAGGATGAAGTTTTTCTGGGGTAACTGGCCCCCTTATTGAGGAGTTGTAACAAAACGATGGCGGTGGTTGAAAAGATCTATACCGATGGGGCCTGTTCTGGCAATCCGGGGCCAGGAGGCTGGGGCACAGTGCTGTATTTTGCCGATGGGGGCATCCATGAAATGGGCGGCGGCACCCGTCAAACCACCAATAACCGCATGGAAATGCAGGCTGCCATCGCCGGACTTACCTGGCTGCGCGACAGTGGCCAAACCCAACCCGTGGCCATCTACACCGACAGCGAGTATGTCCTCAAGGGCATCACCCAGTGGATTGCGGGCTGGAAACGGCGAGGCTGGGTCAATTCCGCCAAAAAGCCTGTGCTCAACCGCGACCTCTGGGAACAGCTCGATCAGGTGACAACTGAGGTCAATCGAACCCTGGATAAGCCTCTGCAATGGGTCTACGTTCGTGGACACTCCGGTAACGTGGGTAACGACCGTTGTGACACCATTGCCCGAGCCTTTGCCGCCAATCGCCCCATCGATCTCACGACCGTGGGCTAGCGACCGCCATAATAGGGTGAGGTGGGGAGTGAATGGAAAGGGTCTGGCCGCACGGGCATGGTTTCTGGATATGTTCTGATACTAGCGATGCTGATGCTGGGCGGGATTATTGCCACCGTCGGAGATCGCATTGGCACAAAGGTCGGCAAAGCCCGCCTCAGCCTGTTTAACCTGAGACCTCGGCAGACCGCCACCCTAGTGAGCATCGCCACGGGCAGTGTAATTTCCGCCTCAACCCTGGCCATTTTGTTTGCCATCAGTAGCCAGCTTCGCACCGGCTTGTTTGAGCTAGGCCGCATCCAGGATGACCTCGCCAGTGCCGAAGCCCAACTGGCCCAAGCCCTTGCTGAACAGGACGATGTGCGGGAGGATTTGCGTTCCGCCTCCACGGAACGCCAGCGTGCCTTGGCACGACTGCGGGAAATTAACCAATCTCTAGACGATGCCGTAGAGCAGCAAAAGCGCACCCAGGTCCAACTGCAACGCACCCGCGACCAGCTCACAACGGTTTCTGATCAAGCCAAGGCGCTTCAGCAGTCCACCGAAATCCTGCGGGCTGAGCGAGATCGCCTGGTGCAGCAGCAGCAAGCCATTCGCGCTCAAATTGCCCAGCGAGACACCACCATCGCCCAACAGGACGCCACCATCGCCGAGCGGGATCAGGCCATCGCCAACATCGACCAGACCATTGCCGCCCTGGATCAAACCATCGCCGAGCGAGATCAAGCCATTGCCGAACGGGAACAGCGCTTGGCCGACCTGCAAACCCAGCAAAACCTGCTGGCCCAACAGGTGCGAGACCTGGAAAGCCAGTATCAGGGGCTCTTCCAGGGCAGCATTGCCCTAGGTCGAAACCAAGGCCTACTCTCTGGCGTGGTAACAATTACCAACCGCACCCAGGCCCGGGAACTGGTCAATCAACTGCTCGCTGAGGCCAACCGGATTGCCATCCAAGCCATTGCCCCCGGCACCCCGCTCGATCAACAGGCCATCGCCATCGGCAGCCAAGAGGTCGAACGCCTGGTGGATCGGTTAGCGGTGGGGGGGGAATTCGTCATTCGGGTGCTGTCGGTAGCCAACTATGTGATCGGCGAACCTTGCGTGGTACGAGGCGAAGCCCCCTGCATTCGGATTTTTGTGGACACCGTTCCCAACGAGATCATTTTCCCCCAGGGCACCGTACTCTCCACCGTGGCCCTAGAGACCTCCATCCGCACCGATCAAGAGTTGGTGGAGCGCGTGAACGTCCTGCTGGCCTCCACCCAGTTCATCGCCACCCAAAACGGCGTCATCGAGGACAATGTCATCATTGCCGACAACCGAACCGAGACCCTGCTGCGCTTCCTCACCGCCGTTCAGCAGGAAACCCAGATCCTCGATTTGCAAACCGTCGCCCTCCGCGATATCTACGCTGCTGGCCCCACTCAGGTGGATATTGTGGCCTCCCGCAGCGGTCGTCGCCTGTTCAGCACCCGCGATTTCATCCAGTCCACCTCCAGCGCGAGGCCCTAGGGCTGCAATTATTTCTAGACAAATAAAACATTCTTGAAGTTTGCTACCCATGCTCCTAACTTCCCTTTACTATCCAGGTAGTAAAGCTTCAGGTTTTGATTGCGTTTTGTGAATTCTTAATATTTGTTTTGTATTCGCTTTGTATTTGCTCGATTGGATGAATGTTGAGTTTTGCCCCATCGCCACCGCGTGATATTTGCCGTTCAGGAGTCACTATCAAGGATAAATACCTATGACCATTGCCCCCCCTCTCGAACAATCAACGGCTGATTCCGCTGCGGCCAAACCCACCGGGCTGAGCGTGGGCATTCCCAAGGAAATTTTTGCCGGGGAACAGCGGGTTTCGGCTACCCCAGATACGGCTAAAAAGCTGCAAAAACTGGGCTTCGAGGTTCTGGTAGAGTCCCAGGCCGGAGCCGCCGCCAGCTTTAGCGATGCGGCTTATGAAGCAGTGGGCTGCAAAATTCTGCCCGATGCCCGTAGCCTGTGGCAAACGGCAGATATTGTTCTCAAGGTACGTGCGCCCCAGTGGCATCCCGACTTGGACTGCCACGAAGCCGAACTCCTGCGTCCCGACGGCACCCTGATTAGCTTCATCTGGCCTGCCCAAAATCCTGACCTGATGGAGAAACTGGCCCACCAGGGCGGCACCGTGCTGGCGATGGATTCGGTGCCCCGTATCACCCGCGCCCAAAAGCTGGATGCCCTGAGTTCCATGGCGAACATTGCCGGGTATCGCGCTGTCGTAGAAGCCGCCAACCAGTTTGGTCGTTGCTTCACCGGGCAAATTACGGCGGCGGGTAAAACCCCTCCGGCCAAGGTGTTGGTCATCGGCGCAGGGGTGGCGGGACTGGCGGCCATCGGCACCGCACGGGGCTTAGGGGCCGTGGTCAAAGCCTTTGATACCCGCCCTGCCGTCAAGGAACAGGTGCAAAGCATGGGGGCCGAGTTCCTGGAACTGCACTTCCAAGAAGACGGCACCGGGGAAGGCGGCTACGCCAAGGTGATGAGCCAAGCCTTCATCGCCGCCGAGATGGCCCTGTTTGCTCAGCAGGCCCGTGAGGTAGACATCATCATCACCACGGCGCTGATCCCTGGCAAAAAAGCACCCCTGCTGATCACCCAAGCCATGGTGGAAAGCATGAAACCGGGGTCGATTATCGTGGATATGGCCGCAGAACAGGGCGGCAACTGCGAAGTCACCCAGCCGGGAGAAATCTCCACCCACCACGGCGTTACCATCATCGGCCTCACCGATCTGCCCAGCCGCATGGCCGCCCAAGCCAGCCATCTCTACGGCAACAACCTCTACCACCTGCTCAGCGACCTCGGCGGTGCCAAAGCCTACGACCTCAACCTAGAGGACGAGGTAATCCGCGCCACCACCGTCATCCACCAGGGGCAAGTAATCTGGCCTGCCCCCAAACCCGAAGTCCCAGCGGCCCCCAGTCCGGCGGAATCCAAGGCGGCAACAACTCCAGCGGACGACACCCCCGCTAA
>JALQST010000212.1 GCA_023264315.1 Nodosilinea sp. BSH.14 | reverse complement strand
TCATGGAGCGCCACACCGTCAGCAAGCTGATCGGCTCACCTCCGGGGTATGTGGGCTTCAACGAGGGCGGCCAGCTTACAGAAGCGGTGCGCCGCCGCCCTTACACGGTGGTCTTGTTCGACGAAATCGAAAAAGCTCACCCCGACGTGTTCAACGTCATGCTGCAAATTTTGGATGATGGCCGCGTCACCGATGCCCAGGGCCGCACGGTGGACTTCAAAAACACCATCATCATCATGACCAGCAACATCGGATCCCAGTACATCCTGGATCTGGCGGGCGAAGATGCGCAGTACGACGAAATGAAGGCCCGCGTGATGGAGGCCCTGCGCGGCAACTTCCGGCCCGAATTCCTCAACCGGGTGGATGAGATGATTATCTTCCACGGCCTGCGGAAATCCCAACTGCGGGAGATCGTCAAGCTGCAAGTGGTGCGCCTAGCGCTGCGGTTGGCCGATCGCAAGATGGCCGTCAAACTCTCGGAAGCCGCCCTCGACTTTCTGGCCGAAGTGGGCTATGACCCGGTCTACGGTGCCCGTCCGCTGAAGCGGGCCATCCAGCGAGAACTGGAAACCCAGATCGCCAAAGCCATCCTGCGGGGTGAATTTGGCGAAGGCGATACCATCTTTGTGGATGTGGAAAACGAACGGCTGTCCTTCAATCGCCTTGCGGCGGAGTTGGTCACGGTTTAAGCCGCACTAGGAATGAAAATCGTCGGATCCCAGGGGTCTGTTGAGGAGCATGGCGTTGGATGCCTGCCCCTCAGCATCCTGGGATTGCGGTTTTTATCCCAAATCCGAATAGAACATCCCCTCAATGCATTGAGGCTTTGACAAGCTCAGAATTGAGGTTTCGACAAGCTCAGAATTGAGGCTTCGACAAGCTCAGCCTGAGCGGGATCAGCGTTTGAATCGGGGGTAAGCAACCGGGATTTTGTCTTAGAGAATGATCGCTAGGCCAGTCGCCCCCCGAGATCAGCGAGCGAGCCAACCTTACCCATCCGGTGAACTGGCTTGGGTACCGGGATTGGCTCCGACGAGGTTAGTCTGGCTGGTTCAGCACATCCAGGGCCGTTGTCGTCAGCAGGGGTTTGAGCTGCGCCTGAACCGGCTCAGACTGGTTACTCCACAGCATTTTGCAGAAGGCTCCCTTACCTTGTTCCCCGGCACGATTCAGCACCATCGCCAATTTTTCGCAGTTGGTTGTCTCGTCCATGGCCCCTCCAGGCAACGGTGGAGCCATCATAACCGACTTCAGACCCTTGGGTTGGACTGCCCTAGGCCGGGACGGTCTAACTCGGTGAGGCTGTCCGCTGCGGGCGGTTAGCCAAACCGGCCTGAGACATAGTCGCGGGTGTACTGCTCGCGGGGGCTGTTGAAAATGACTTCGGTGCGGTCGTATTCCACCAAGAAGCCCACCTTGCCGCCCCGGTCCGTGGCTTCCGCATTGAAGAAGGCGGTGCGGTCAGACACCCGCGACGCCTGCTGCATGTTGTGGGTCACAATAATGATGGTGTAGTCCGCCTTGATCTGCTGCATGGTTTCCTCGATCTTGATCGTGGAGATGGGATCGAGGGCGGAGCAGGGCTCGTCCATAAGGATGATGTCGGGCTGAATGGCAATGGCACGGGCAATGCAGAGTCGCTGCTGTTGTCCCCCAGACAGGGATAGACCGCTCTCCCGCAGCTTATCTTTCACTTCCTCCCACACAGCGGCTCTGCGCAGGGAGGTTTCCACCAGTTCATCGAGATCTCCCTGGTAGCCGTTGATGCGGGCGGCCCAGGCAATGTTTTCGTAGATCGATTGGGAGAAGGGGTTCGCCTTTTGAAAGACCATGCCAATGCGGCGGCGCAGGCTGACCGGATCCACCTGGGTGCCGTAAATGTCCTGACCGTGGAAGGTGATGTGCCCCTCCACCCGACAGCCTGGGATCAGGTCATTCATCCGGTTGAAGCAGCGCAACACCGTGCTCTTGCCGCACCCCGAGGGGCCGATGAAGGCGACAATTTCGTTGGTGGGCACCTCTAGGTTAACGTCGCGCACGGCCAAGGTAGAGCCGTAGTAAACCTTGAGATGATCAGCCCGCAGGGCCAAATGGGTGGGGCTAGGAGTAGACGGGTTTGCCATAGGAATACGGGGAAGTGCTCGACGAAACTTGGAGAAAACGGAACCAACGCCACCGTTATCATGGCAGGGAATGATGGTTCCCGGGTTAAGGCAAGGCTAAGGCACGGGCAACCTTCGATGGGTAGGCAAAGCAGGGCGCGGACAGCCCGCAAAGTCACCGAAAAAGAGTCCCCCCTGATATTGGAAGGGACTCAGACAACCGCTCGCGGTCTGGCAGGGCAATCCGGCCCTACAGCAGTTTGAGATGGGGGTATTCGGCGATCATCTCGTCGGCACTGAGGGTTTCGCCGGATTGTTGCGGCGTCCACAGTACTTCCACGGCCAGAAGGGTGTCGCTGGCAATGGCCCCAATTTGGCTCAGGGCTTGCCGCAATTCTTCGGTGGATCGGACGTTGGGCAGATCGAGCTTGCCCTGGCTGGCCACCACCAGGGTGGCAAGAATATACTCTCCAGGGGCTGCCAGGTCATCCGCTGGGCCAGGTAAGGTGGCCTTGGGGGCAGCCTGGGCGAGTTGGTTATTCACATTGGAGAGCGTTTCCTCCGTGAACTGGCTGCGGGCGGCCAGGGTGTAGCGGTTAAAGGCTTGCTCAGCGCTCAGCAGCCGGGTTTGGGTGTCCTCGCTGGCACCGTAGACCCAGTATTCGGGGTGGCGCAACAGGGCCAGGGTCGTTTCTTGGAGCAGCTTGGCCAGCCCGGTGGTGCTGCCCGTATCGGCGGTGAGGGCAATACGGTTGAGGTCGTCCTGAAGGGATCGGGCATTGGCGAGTAGGCCCACTTGCAGCTTGGCCACCGCCACCGGGGGATTACTGGAGGCCACCCCAGAGGTATAGTCTTCCCCTTCGCCGGAACGCCGGAGGCTGTTAATCAGGAAATTGGCAATGGCCAACACCATCAACAGGGTAAACAGACCACCAAAGCCGCCGCCAAACCCAAATAGCGGAAAGACAAAGGGCATGGGAATGCCGAAGCCGCCGCCCGGATAGTAGCCGCCGCCTACGGGGGCACGGGAGGTGGGAGCAGGGGCCATTCGAGGTGTGGGGGCAAAACTGCCGCCCCCCATGCGTCCCCCAGCCTTGGCCGCCCAGGCTGCATCGGCGTGGCTGAACATTAGCACTAGGGCCAACCCTAGGGCGAGAACGGGCTTAACCAGGGATTTCACCCATGGCGATTGAAAGCGTTGAAACAGTCGTTGCAGCATGGCCTTTAAACACCAGATAAACACCGAAAATATGAGGCGTTGGTTGATATTTCTATTATTTCTATACTGTACCGCGTTAGATCTGGGGGGCATGGGCCAGCCGCACCCCGTCCTAGTCGGGAGAACCGAACCCTAGCCTACTCCGATGCTTTGATGCGTTCAGCTTCGGCGAGGGCCAGCGCTTTATTCTCGGCGTAGACCGTGATGCGATCCTGGGCAATGGGGTAGCGTTCGTCCTCCGGAGGCACTTCGGCCATCAAATCCGACGCCCGCTGCCATCGCACTGCCAAATCCAGCCAGTCCGCTGTCGTGGTGGCTGCCTGTCCATCATTAACCGCCTGTTGGGCAATGCGCACGGCCAGCACAAAGGGATCCTCTTCAACGGGGGGCGTGGTCGGATCGGGGCTGGATTCGGGGCTGGGCTGGGGTTGGCCGCCGTCTAGACTGGCCCGCAGCCAATCCTTGGTGGCCCAGCCCACGATCAGCAACAAGAGGGCCAAGCTCGCTCCGCCAATCAGCCCTCGCCAAAAGGCGGATCGACTCGCGGCGGCTTTAGGACTGGGCACATCCTCCAAAAACGGGGTGCGCTGGCGAGGAGTGTGCCAATCTTGCCACAGTCGCACCAGGGGGTTGGGCCGCCTCAGGGTGACGGGCTCGGCCCAGAGCAAACTGTTTTCGGGATCGCGCTTTACCTCATCTAGCCACAACAACTGCTGTTCTTGGACAATGCGGCTGTTGATGTTGACCTTGGTGATGCCCTTGGGGCTGATGGACTCCAGCACCGTTTTCACCTCTTCCACCACGGTGGCCTGGGGCAATTGTTCGGCGGTGGCGGCTTCCACCAGCAGTTGCAGCACACCGTTATCCTGTACGGCCCGCGTCCGAATGCCAGCCTGGGCAAAGTGCTCATTCAGCAGATGAATAATGGCGGCCACACTACCCTGGCGGGCCTGGAGATCAATGTCATCAATGGTGGAAGGCATGGCAAGTAAAGTCCGCCACAACCGGCGGTAAGTAGGATCACACGGCCTTGGGCTGGCGATGATCTCAGTAATTATAGCCCCGCAGGCAAAACCCACGTCTTTCAATCGTGGAATGTCGCGTTACGCGGCTTTAACAACCTCATATAAGGACTTGGCTGGGAGTTTCCCTTTGCCAAAAAGCTCAACTCCCTGACCCGTCCAGCCTCGGCGGAACCCGCCTGGTGTGCAATCAGTCGGTTCGATGGGCACTGCAAAAAGAAGGTCAAGGGTCAAGAGGGATTCCCAACGTTCAAGAAGCATTCCCGCTCGGTGGAGTACCAAACTTCCGGGTGGACACTGCTGGGGTCAAAGCGCATTAAATTCACCACCTCTACCCGGTCTGTAGGCCATAACGGGAATAAACAGGTTACAGTCAATACAGGCAACGATTGGCCAGGGGATACAAGTCATGTGGCACGTCATTTACATCATTGCATTTGCGGTTCTCGCCATTCTGGCCATTGCCAACCTGGTGAGAAACCTTATTTTGTTGGGCAGCAATGCTCGCAATGCACCATCGTCTCATGCCTACGGGAACGAGGTTAACCGCCCCGTGCCCCACCCGGAACTGCTCGACAACGATGGCCAAGTGATTCGGGAGCCGCTGCTGGTGATGCGTTCCATTTCCGTGAAGGACGCCCGCGAACAGCTCGATGCCCTGTACAACAGCGATGACAACGACGACCTAAAGCCCGGTTCCGAAACCTAGGGCGTGTCACCCAATAAGCTCAAACCCGTATTTTGCTGTCACCATCTCAGTGGAACAATGGGCTTAAGCCCATTGCCTGGGCAATCAGAGTGTCGAGAAATCGTTAATGTCATCCGATTGATGACACACTCTAGGGCGGGGGCAGGCGAAATGCCCCTGCCCTACCGAGTGATCACCGATAGATCCCCAGGTTTACTCCAGCCAGCGGGCTAGAACAAGAAGTATCGCTGGGCCATGGGTAGCACGTCGGCGGGTTCGCAGGTCAGCAACTGGCCGTCGGCGCGGACTTCGTAGGTTTCGGCGTTCACCTCCATGTGGGGCTGGTAGGTATTGAGCTTCATGTCGGCCTTGCTGAGGTGGCGGCAGTTAGCCACGGCGGGGGCGGTCTTGGTCAGGCCCAGTTGACTCGGAATGCCCAGTTCCAGGGCGGCTTTAGACACAAAGGTCAGAGACGTAGCCGCCATCGCACCGCCAAAGCTGCCAAACATGGGCCGCATGTGGACGGGCTGGGGCGTGGGGATGCTGGCGTTGGGGTCTCCCATTTGCGCCCAGGCAATGGCTCCACCCTTGAGCACCATTTCGGGTTTGACGCCAAAAAAGGCGGGTTTCCACAGGCAAATATCCGCCAATTTGCCCGCTTCGATGGAGCCCACATGGTCGGCGATGCCGTGGGTGATGGCGGGATTGATGGTGTATTTGGCCACGTAGCGCTTGGCCCGGTGGTTGTCGTTGCGGTCGGAGTCTTCCGCCAGTGGCCCCCGCTGCACCTTCATTTTGTGGGCGGTCTGCCAGGTGCGACTCACCACTTCCCCCACGCGCCCCATGGCCTGGGAGTCTGACGCAATCATGCTAAAGGCACCCAGGTCG
>JALQST010000211.1 GCA_023264315.1 Nodosilinea sp. BSH.14 | reverse complement strand
CTAATTCGCAGTTCAGGGTTGACAATCGATTGCAGATACATTTGGCTGAATAAACGAAACAACACCATCTTGCCCCTGCCCAATGCACGTTTGAATTCTTTGTAGCCACCTTCGTATGTGCCAGCCGCCGATGCTACGGGTGATTGGTTTCGGCTAATGCTTATTGGCTTGGTGCTGTACTCAGGCTTAATCGGCCCGCCCCCAGCATCTAAACCTTCTTGAAACACCCGTTTAAACTGCTTACGGCCAATCTGCGAAGACAAACCAACAAACCGCTTGCCGTTGATTGCCCGTTCTGCCTTGTTCAGTTTGGCTATGTAGTCCTTGGTAGTCATTTGCCCGTGATGCGTTTGATTTCGGCCTCAACTTCGCTTAAAAGTTCATAGCGGTAATAAGAATCAACCCCGTCAACATGCTTAACCCCGTACTTCAACTTGTCGCTGCCGTCATAGCAAATGGTGACTACGATTGCTGGGCTTTCGGGGTCAATCTTGGCGAATACAATATCGCCCGGCCATAGGTCATTTACTTCAAGTAATTGGTTCACGTGATCTTGCATGGTTATAATTTTATTTTGCCAAAGAATGGTTTGTCGCTAACGGACTTATTACCACGGCACGACCAAAGTTCACGTGCCCAATAGTTCGCACTACCTTTTCCACGGTTCAGCAAAGCGTGGGAGCCATCACCCGTACCCCCGTGTGGCTGCTGTGGCTGGTGATGATGATGCCCGCCCTAGTGCTGGCCGGATGGGCGATTATCCAAGGCCCAGAGAAACCAATGCCCATGGGGATCCTGCTGGGGCTGTTTATCCTGTGTCCCTTGCTGTATTGGGGGCTGGTGCAGTGGGGCCGAAAGCCTGGGATGCCCCCAACCGCCGCTGCTCAGGCCCCCCAGGTTAAAGTGGAGCCAGCCCCCGCCAAACCTCCCCTGCGACCCATCGACAAGGAGGAAGAAACCGCGTTGCAGGGCTGTTTTCCCTGGTCGGTTTACTATTTGCAAACCATTGAATACCTACCCCAGGCGATGATCTGCCGGGGTCAACTGCGCACCTCCCCCACCGAAGCCTACGACACCGTGCGGGACAATGTGCGCCGGCAGTTTGGGGATCGCTTTTTGGTGATTTTCCAGGAAGGGATGCAGGGCAAACCCGTCTTTGCCCTGGTGCCCAACCCTAAGGCCCAGGCCCAGGGACGGGCAAAACCCCTAACCCGCCCAGGTCTGGCCGTGGGGCTGCTGTTGCTCACCTTGATCACCACCACCGCCGCTGGGGCAGGGCTGATGGGCCTCACCAAAGCCCAGGGGGAGGCAGATCCCAGTCTGCTCTGGCAAGGCCTACCCTACGCCCTGGCCCTGATGCTGATCCTCGGTTGCCACGAAATGGGCCACTACCTCACCGCCCGCCGCTACCGCATGGACACAACGCTGCCCTACTTCATTCCGGTACCGTTTTTCCTGGGTACCTTTGGGGCCTTCATCCAGATCCGTTCCCCGTTGCCCCATCGCCGTGCCCTGTTCGATGTGGCGATTGCTGGCCCCCTGGCGGGGTTGGTGGTCACGGTGCCGCTGTTGCTGTGGGGCTTGGCCCAATCCACCGTGGTTCCCATGCCGGAGGAAGGATCTGGCCTGCTCAGCTTTGAGGCCATTAACCCTACGGCCTCGGTACTCCTGGCCCTGATGATCAAGCTCACCCTGGGTTCCCAAATGGGCCTGGATCAGGCCGTACATCTTCACCCGGTTGCCATTGCGGGCTGTTTGGGCCTGGTGGTCACCGCGCTCAACCTCATGCCCGTGGGCCAGCTTGATGGTGGGCACATTGTCCATGCCATGTATGGCCAGCGGGTGGGGGCGATCATCGGCCAAGTGGCACGACTGTTGGTGCTAGGTCTGGCCTTTGTTCACTCCGAACTCCTGATTTGGGCCATCCTGCTGTTCTTCATTCCCGCCGTGGATCAGCCCGCCCTCAATGACATCAGCGAACTCGACAGCCGCCGCGATCTGCTGGGGCTGATCGCCCTCACCCTGCTGGTGCTGATTGTGCTGCCCCTCCCCGGCCCCTTCGCCCGTCTGCTGTTCTAGCCGGTCGAGTTCACGCCGTCCGAGTTCATGCCGTCCGGGTTCACCCTAGGCGGATTCGCGACGGTTCCAGCGGCCCCAGCGGCAGGAATATCACCATTCCCTTACACAGGAACGGAAGCTTAAGGCCGCTGTAAGCATTGGTTTCGGTTCCCTAGGCCACAATGGATGTGGCCTTAAAGACTAAGGGCCAACCGGTTACGATCCCTTGTTTCCCTTTTCCCTTTTCCGAAGGAACCGCCCCCCGCCGAGGAGTTTTCCCCATGGACATTCCCTATTACCCCACGGAGCCAACGGTGTTTGGCCTGTCGGCTCGCCAAGGCCGCTGGCTGCTGATTCCCCTGGGAATCTTGGTGCTGCTCTGTTTGGGATCGGTCTATTCCTGGAGCGTGTTTCGTCGCCCGCTGGAAACGGCCATGGGCATTAGCGCCACCGCCAGTCTGCTGCCCTTCACCCTGGTGCTGGTGTGCAATGCGGTGATGATGCCGATTACAGGGTTCTATATGGCCCGGTTGGGGACGCGCCGGGTGGCCGCCGTGGGCGGTGCCATCGTGGGCATTGGCTATGTGCTGGCGAGTTTGGCCAACCACATCGAAACCCTCACCCTGGCCTATGGGGTGGTAGTGGGGATTGGGGTAGGCATCACCTATGGGGTGCCAATGGCGGTGGTGGCCCGCTGGTTTCCTGACCGCAAAGGCTTAGCCGTGGGGCTGACGATCATTGGTTTTGGCCTGTCTCCCCTAGTTACGGCTCCCCTCGCCAATCACCTGATTGCCACGATGGGCGTGCGTCCGACCTTACGCCTTATGGGCCTTGCCTTTAGCCTCATTATTTTGGCGATTTCCCTGACCCTAAAGCTGCCTCCCCAGGACTGGCACCCCCACGTGGGCACCCTTCCCCATGCTTCGGAGGCCGACCACCACCGCTATCCACCCCACATGATGAAAAGCCGATCCTTCTACGGGCTGTGGATTTGTTACACCATCGGCACCCTGGTAGGGCTCACGGCCATTGGCATCTCTAGCCCAGTGGGGCAGGAAATTATCAACATTAATCCGGGGCTGGCCGCTAGCAGTGTGGCGCTGTTTGCCCTGTTCAACGGCATCAGTCGGCCTCTGTTTGGCTGGCTGAGTGATCGCTTCCGGCCTCACCAGGTGGCCATTGCTTCCTACGGCCTCATTTTGCTGGCCTGTGTGCTGATGGTCAACGCTCAGGCAGGGCAGGTGGGGCTGTATCTGGTGGCCTTTTGCCTCTTCTGGTTTTGCCTAGGCGGCTGGCTAGCCATTGCCCCCACCACCACCCTGCGCCTGTTCAACCCCGACCACTACGCCCAAAACTACGGGATTGTCTTCACTGCCTACGGCGTGGGGGCGCTGGTGGGCACCCTCAGCGCGGGCCAAATTCGCGACTGGTTCGGCAGCTACACCTACGCCTTCTACCCCATGGCCGCCCTAGCTATCGTCGGCATCATTGTGGCCACCACCCTGCTCAAGCCCGATCCTCCCCATCCCCACGCCTAGCCCAGCCGAACGGCTGGGCATTCCGTTGTCATGCTTTATGCTTCCTCAGAAAGGATTGAGGAAAGAGACTGAGCCGAACGACGGGGGCGCTGGGTCAACACACCGTGGCGGGGGCTCAGCAAAAATGCCAGGGCAAAGAACCCCGAAGCCACCAACACAATGGCAGGCCCGGAGGGCAGGTTGAAATAGTAGCTGAGGTACATGCCGCTGAGGCTGGCGATGACGCCAATCCCCGAACCCAGCCACATCACCTGATGAAGGCGGGGCACCAACAGGTAGGCCGTTGCGCCGGGGGTGATCAACAGCGCCAGGACGAGAATCACCCCCACCACCTTCATGCTGGCGACCACGGTGAGGGCAATCAGCACCATCAGCCCTAGGTTCAGCCGCCCCACGGGCAAGCCGCTGGCCTGGGCACCGAGGGGATCAAAACTATAAAACAGCAGTTCTTTATAGAACAGAACCACGGCCACCAGCACTAGGGCGGCAATGATCGCCGTATCCCGCACATCCCCAGAGGTCACACCGAGGATGTTGCCAAAGAGGAAGTGATTGAGGTCGATTTTGTTATCTTTTTGGATGGTGGTAATGAGGGTAATGCCGAGGGCAAAAAATGCCGAAAACACGATCCCCATAGCGGCATCTTCTTTAATGGGCGACCGGCGGTGAATCCAGGCGATCAACACCGTGCTAATCACCCCGGCAATGAACGCCCCCACAAAGATATTGGCCCCCAACCAAAAGGCCAAGGCCAAGCCCGGTAATACTGAATGGCTGATGGCATCCCCCAACAGGGCAAGGCGCTGCACCATGAGATAACTGCCCACCACCGAGCAAATAATGCCCACCATCACCGCCACCGCCAGGGAGCGCTGCATAAAGGCAAATTGCAGCGGCTCGTAGAACCAATTCAAAACGGCCAAACTCGGCGATAACGCAGGTAATAGACCGAGACTAGGCGGCATGGCCAAAGAACCCAATGTGGCCACCGTAGGCGCGGGTCATGTTGTCGCGAGTCAGCACCCACTCGCGAGGCCCAGCGGCAATCAGTTCCTTATTGAGGAGAATAATCTGATTAAAATTAGTGATCGATTCGCCTAGGTCGTGATTGACCACGAGGACGATTTTTCCGGCGTTGGCTAACTCGTGGAAAATCTGAAAAATCACCGCCTCGGTTTTTTGATCGACCCCCACAAAGGGCTCATCAAAACAGAAAATATTGGCCTCCTGGGCCAGGGCACGGGCGAGAAAAACCCGTTGCTGCTGTCCCCCAGAAAGGGCACCGATGGGGCGATCTTTAAACTCAAGCATCCCCACCCGATCCAGGGCTTCCTTGGCCAACTGGCGACTGGTGGCCGAGAACCGCTTCAGCCAGCCCGTTTTCTTCACTCGGCCCATCATCACCACATCCCACACCGTGGATGGGAACGTCCAGTCTATCTGGGAGCGCTGGGGTACGTAGGCCACCCGATCCAGTTGGTGGGCCAAATCCTGATCGCCATAGGTCACGCGCCCCGTTACCACCGGGATCAATCCCAGCATGGCCTTCATCAGCGTGCTTTTGCCTGCACCGTTGGGGCCAAAAATCCCCACCAGGCGACCGGGCCGCACCGTCAGGTTAATATTCCGCAGGGCTTGGGTGTCCCGGTAGTTCACCGTGAGGTGATCCACGGCGATGACAGGGTTGCCGTTGGCGTCAGGGTTGGAGGTACGGATGGAACGGGGTGCCATAAAAATCTCCACATCAAAGGTGAGGGCCGAGGCCGAACACCTTTCAAAAATGAAACGATTATGAAAGATAGTGTACCGTAAAAATGAAAGGAATATGAAATGTAGCCCATGCAACGAATTGTTAACGCCTCCTTAGCCCCACGGTATCGAGCCTTGGCCCTGCTGCTCTCCCTCCTGGGGGCAGGATTGGCAGGCTGCGACTCCGCCGAACGGGGGATTTCTTCTGGGGCGATGGATCTGGAGGAGGGCAAGCCCGCTGTGGTGGCGACGAGCACCATCATTGCCGACTGGGCCGATCAGATTGGCGGCGACCAGATTGTCCTCACCAGCATTCTTCAGCCCGGTGCCGACCCCCACGTCTACGAGCCCGTCCCCGCCGATAGTGTGGCCTTTGAGCGGGCCGACCTGATTCTCTACAACGGCTACAACCTAGAACCGGGGCTGATTCGGCTGCTGAATGCGGCGGGGGCCAATGCTCAGCGGTTGGCGGTGGGGGAGGTAGTGCCGCCCCTAGCCTTGGAGGACAACGGACGTACCGTGCCTGACCCCCACGTCTGGGGCGATGTCAGCAACGTGGTGCCCATGGTGGAGGCGATTCGG
>JALQST010000210.1 GCA_023264315.1 Nodosilinea sp. BSH.14 | reverse complement strand
ACCCCAGCGCCGATGGCACCCGCATTCCCATGTTCATCGTCCACAAACGGGGGCTGGAACTAAACGGCCAAAACCCCACCCTGCTCTACGGCTACGGCGGCTTTAATGTGTCCCTCACCCCGGCCTTTTCCGTCAGCAATTTGGTGTGGATGGAGATGGGCGGCGTCTATGCGGTGCCCAACCTGCGCGGCGGCGGCGAGTATGGCGAAGACTGGCACCAGGCCGGAACTAAGCTCAACAAGCAAAACGTGTTTGACGATTTCATCGCCGCTGCCCAGTGGTTGATCGACCAGGGCTATACCACCTCTGCCAAACTCGGCATCATGGGCGGCAGCAACGGCGGACTGCTCGTCGGAGCCTGTATGACCCAGCGACCTGACCTGTTTGCCGTGGCCCTTCCTGCCGTGGGGGTGCTGGATATGCTGCGGTTCAACCAGTTCACCATCGGCTGGGCCTGGGAATCGGACTACGGTTCTCCCCAAAATGAGGCCGAATTCCGCGCCCTCTCCGCCTACTCGCCCCTGCACAACCTGCAACCGGGCACCGCCTACCCCGCTACGTTGATTACCACCGCCGACCACGATGACCGAGTGGTTCCGGCCCACAGCTTTAAGTTTGCGGCGGCGTTGCAGTACGCCCAGGGGGGCGAAGCCCCAGCGCTGATCCGCATTGACACCAAGGCAGGCCACGGGGCCGGAAAACCTACCGCCAAGTTGATCGAAGAAGCCGTCGACAAGTGGGCGTTCCTGGCCTACCACATGGATCTCAACTTGGGGACGTGATACTCGATCTGTCTCAATCCGTCTCAATCCGTCTCGTTGCCTCCGGTGCTCCTAGGTGAGGAGATCTTACCCCTACCGTTAGCCGGGATGGCTGGGTCAGCGGGAGAAGGGGGATCCCTGGGAGGATGGGGGTTGGCACTGTCGGTAGTGGCGGCGATGGAGGATTTCTAGCTTGCCTGCGGTTTCTTGAATTAAGGCCCGCTGGCGGCGATAGAGCCCCTGGAATAGGTTGGCCAACAGCAGCGCCACCATGGCCACCACTAGGCCCGCCGCCGTGGAAGTGAGGGCTTCGCTGACGCCCAGGGTGACGCCCGCTTCATCGCCCCCTGCCCCCAGACGCAGGGAGGAGAGCGCCGTCATCAGGCCCAGCACCGTCCCCAAGAGGCCCAGCAGCGGGGCAATGCCCACCACCGTTTCAAACCAGGTCTGAAACCGCTTAAGCTGGGGCACTTCGGCCTGGGCAGCACTGTCTAGGGCGAGGGCAAATTCCTCGGGGGTGGCCTCCTCTAGGCTGAGGGCAGCGAGGAAAATGCGGGCGACGGGGCTATAGGGGCGCTGTTTTAGCAGGGCAATGGCCCGCTGGGGTTGGTCGGCGTAGGCTTCGAGTATTCCCGCCAGCCAGGGCCGCTGGTTTTGATGGAGATGCCACCAAAACCAGCCCCGCTCTATCCCCAAAGCCAGCGTCAACACCGACAAGACCAGGAGCGGCAGCATGACGATGCCCCCGGCGGCTAACCCATTCGCCATCTTGCGCCTTCCATCCCGTTTCGTCGCAAAGCCCTCCTATGATAATAGAGTGGTGTTGATCGTTGGGTGGCGTAGAGTTTCCGATGCCTCAGGTTTCCCTTCCCGAGTTTTTGGCGGTGGTGCAAGCGGGGGAGCTGGTCAGCTTTTCCACGGATACGGTGCCCGCCCTGGCGGCTCTGCCTGCGGCAGGCCATCGCATTTACCACCTGAAGCAGCGCAGCCAAGCCAAGCCTTTGATTTTGATGGGGGCCACCGTGGCGGATCTGTGGCCCTACGTGGCGGGCACCGAAGCGGATCGGGCGAGGTGGGCCACCGTGGCCGAGCGCTACTGGCCCGGAGCCCTCACCCTGGTGCTGCCAGCCAGCGACTACTTGCCCCCGGCCATGAACCCCAACCAAACCGGTAGCCTGGGCCTGCGGATTCCCGATCACCCCCTAGCCCACTATCTGCTGGAGCGCACCGGCCCCCTAGCCACCACCAGCGTTAACCGATCTGGCCAGCCCCCCCTAGAAACCCTGGCCGCCATTGGCTCAGAATTTCCTGATCTCACCCTGCTCAGCCCCGCCGCCCTGGCGGACATCTATCCGTCCTTGGGCGAATCTGTCCCGCCGCTGGATCGGCCTCAGGGATCGGGTCAGCCCTCCACCGTGGTGGCTTGGCAAGGGGACGGCTGGAGCGTTTTGCGCCAGGGTTCTGTAACCTTTAATCCCGAGGGGAAATGAATCCGAGGGGGATCATCCCAGGGGGAGCCCATCCCCCGTCCCTTGCGCCCCATGGAGGAAAAATGAGGCTAGCGGCATGGCAATGAAGCAATTCCTGTTAAAGCGCCCTTTGCTGGTGGGTGGGCTAGGGATATCGGCCTCCCTGTGGCTGCTAGAGGCGTCTCCCCTAAACCCATGGGATGGATCCACGCTGTTCAGTGCCTTAGCTCTGGGATGGGGGCTGTGGTGGTGGCGGCGAGGCCGTTCCAGGCTGCCCGCAGTTCCTCGGCCTGTGGCGGCTCTGGTGGTGGATCGGGCGCGGCTGGAGGCCCAGCTTGAGGATTTGCGTCGCATCCTGGAAGCCCTGGCCACGGAATCGGCCCTGATACCCGACACCACGACGACCCTAGCGGCAGACCTTCAGGATAGCGTGGCCAACTACGAAGCCCAGCGGCAGGCCCTAGCCACGGCCCGAGATCGCACCCACCTGCACGGGTGGGTGACGGGGGAACGGCGCAGCGGCAAAAGTACGATTCTTCGCCATCTCCAGGCATCTTCGATCACCTGGACGGACGCCGCCGCCCCCCTCCTTCCCCCGGAGAATGGCACCGCCCCTGACAACTCAGCGGGGATGGCCGGAGCAGCTGTAGATCTGGTGCTGTGGGTCACGGAGGGCGACCTGACGGCGTCGGCCTTGGCCCAGCTTCGGCAGCACGTCATCGCTGGACAGGGGGTGATCATCGCCTTCAACAAGACCGATCACTACGCCCCGGCAGATCAACAGACGGTGTTGGCGCAGCTTCAGAGCCAGGGGGAAGCCCTGCCCGGGAACGTCACCGTGGTGGCGGTGGCGGCCAACCCTCGGCCTGTGACCGTGCGCCGCCACCAGGCCAATGGCGAGATCACAGAAGGCCAAGAAGCGGTACCGCCCCACCTGGCGGATCTAGACGCGGCCCTGTCGGACTGGCTGCACCAGGCCGACACCTTGGTGGCCGCCACCACCCTGCGCCAAGGGGAGACCCTGCGCCAACGGATTCAGCAGGATTTAAACCACGTGCGCCGTCAGCGGGCCATGCCGTTGATCGACCAGTTGCAGTGGGTGGCCGGTGCAGCGGCCCTAGCCAACCCCGTACCCAGTCTTGATGTCTTGGCCACCCTGGCGATTAACGGTCAGTTGGTGATGGATTTGGGCCAAATCTACGGCTTCAACCTATCCCTGGAGGAGGCCAAGACCGCCGCGACCACCCTGGCGGATCTGACGGTGAAGCTGGGCCTGGTGGAACTGTCTACCCAGGTGCTCACGGCGGTGCTGAAAAGCCACATGGCCACCTATGTGGCGGGGGGCCTGGTGCAGGGGCTGAGTGCGGCCTACCTCACCCGCATGGCGGGCTTGAGCCTGATCGACTACTTCGAGCAAGCGGCCCTGGCCGGAACACCCAGCCCAGCCCTGTCTTGGGAAGCCCTAGCCCAGCGGCTAGCCGAGGGAATTCAGCAAAACCGCTCGATCAGCCTGGTGCAAAACCTGGTCAAGCAGGGCATGGGTATGCTCAAGCCAGCCCCAGAACCCGCCCTGATCAGTGCCACGGGCCAGGTTCCCGTCGCCCTGCCCCTCTCAGCGGAGGCCATCCCGGTGCCCATCTCTGGTTCTCCGCCGGAGGCCTAACCCATCCCGACCGCCGCCCCGCTGCCGTTCTTAATTTTGAATTCTGATCCTGTATTCCCTGCTTTGCCGTGACCTCCACCCTGATCCACCGCACCCGTGACCTGCTGGGCCAAGCCGCCGCCCGCTATGCCGCCGTGTTGCCCCTGGCCCAGGGCAAGGGGGCCGTGACCCTCAAAACGGGGCTGGACCAACTCCAGAGTTTGCACACCCAATTAGCGGGGCGACGGCTGACGGTGGCGGTGTTTGGCCTGGTTAGTCGGGGCAAATCGGCGCTGATTAACGCCTTGGTGGGGGAGGCGGTGCTGGAGACAGGGCCGCTCCACGGCGTCACCCGCTGGCCTCGGTCGGTGTATTGGCAGCCGCCGGGGCTCACCACGGCGGACGGCCTGCCCTGGCAGGTGGAGATGGTGGATACCCCAGGGCTAGACGAGGAGGGGGGCGCAGGGCGGGCGGACATGGCCCAGACCGTGGCCCAGCAGGCGGATTTGATTGTCTTTGTGGTGGCGGGGGAGGTAACGGCGGCGGAATATCGGCTGCTGGTGGACTTGTATCGCCAAAACAAGCCCCTGCTGCTGGTGTTCAACAAAATGGATCGGTATCCCGATGTGGATCGCCAAACCATCTACGAGACCCTAAACCACCTGCGCCAAACCCTGACCCTGGGCGGTGCGGTTCCCCTGGCGGTGGATGAGGTGGTGATGGTGGCGGCCCGTCCGGCCCCGGTGCGGGTGCGGACGGAATGGCCCGATGGCCGTTGCCGGGAGGATTGGGAATCTCCGGATCCCCAAATCGGGGCCCTACGCCAAGCCCTCGTCACCCTAATTCAGCGGGATGGGGAAACCCTGGTGGCCCTCAATACCCTGCACCGGGCACGTCGCCTAGAGGCGGATTTGGTCAGTCAGGTGGCACAGATTCACGGAGACCAGGCCGATGGCATCATCTGGCGGTTTGCCCAATACAAAGCCCTGGCGGTGGCCCTCAACCCCATCGTGGGGCTGGATGTGGTGGGTGGAGCGCTGAGTGATTTAGTGATGATTCGCACCCTGGCGCGGATCTACGGATTTCCCCTCACCAACCACGAGGCCGGACGGCTGTGGCAGGCCATCCTCAAAAGTTCTGGTGCTCTGCTGCTGAGCGAGCTGGGCAGCGGCCTGCTGGGGGCTGGCAAAACCACGGCAGCCCTGCTGATCTGGGGGGATAGCGCCACGGGAATTACTGCCCTAGCCGGAGCCATCACCGCCCAGGCCAGTGCGGCGGGCTACGGCAGCTATGCCGTGGGCAAGGCCGCCAAAACCTACCTAGAGCGCGGCTGCACCTGGGGGCCGGAGGGCATCAGCGCCACCCTCGCCACTGTCTTGCAAGAGGCCGAGACCTCCCCCACTCTCCAGCGACTACGTCAGGAATTAACAACAAATTTACTCCCCGGAGGAAGCCCAGCCGCCGCCGATCCTCCGGCTGGAGTAGGTTAAGATGAAACCCACCGGACTCAAATAAGACCCTAGCTTGCCTGTCGCTTTTTGGGCGGTGAGTGGGTACTTTGGAGACGAATACGGCCCCGAGTCATCTACCTTCCTGGCGTCATCCATAGCCCATGCTGGCGTTATCTCCCCTCAGCACTGCTGCTCCAGACCTGTTAGAGGCGTTGTCCATTGACGCCCTGATTGATCCCTGTCCCCCCTGGTAGATCCCCATACTTCGCTGCGGGATGCGGCCCAGGCCATGACGGCCCAGGTCTACCCCTGCGTGGTGGTGGTGGATGCCGATCCCTAGGCAGGGATCGGGCTCTTGAGCGATCAGGCGGTGCTCGCGGCGGTGGGGGCCGGTCATAATCCCGCCACCACCCCGGTTCGGCAATGGATGCTGACCCCGGCCCCCACCCTGCACCAGGGGGATTCCCTGGCGATGGCCCTCGCCTTGATGTCTCGCACCACCCTGCCCGGGTTGCCCGTCCTCGATGCTTATGGCCACCCCTGCGGGTTTCTCAGCCGCCAGCGACTGGCCCAGGCCCCCATGCCCCAGCCGGAAGGCCCAGGGGCGCTAAACCCCGAACCCGA